>JAIRNL010000280.1 GCA_031258035.1 Azoarcus sp.
CCCGCGCGCGTTCAAGGGCATGGTGCACAGGGACGCCCTGATTTATCTTGGGCACAACCCGCTCCAGGAAACATCTTTGCATACAAAGGGCGCGAAGCGCCCCTGACCGTCATTCCGCGACTTCGCGCGGAATGACGTGGACCTATTTTACGGTTTCGTGCCGCAACGACAGTCAAGGATTGGTTCAGTAAAATCCGATTTAATCCGTGTTTCCACAGGGACGCGCCGGCGCCGGGGAGGATTTCCCCGGCGCCGGCGCAACACCGCTCAGGCCGCTTCGACCAGCGTTCTCCAGGCGTGCTCGTCCTGATAGACCAGTCGCCCGCCGATCGCTTCAAGCTCGGTCGAACGGTCGTAATCGTCGACGTCCTGCCCGAAGCGGGTGACGGCGTTGACCAGGCCGTAGCCGCTCAACGCGCCGCCGCTCACGAGATGGCGCAGCACGCCGCCGCGCTCGTCTTCATTCAGGCCATACCGCTGGCCCAGCACCTCGACGGTCTTGACGGGATTGCCCGTGATTTCGATCCCCATCGTCTTCTGCATCTTCACGGCGATCTGCCGGAAAGTGATCTCGGACAAGGCGGCCCGCATTACATCCCGCGCCTTGAGGAAAAGCGCCTTGTCGTCGGCCGCCAGCGTGTCGTCCCGAAAGACTTGTATCGCCTCCTCGTCATCGCCATTCACGGCCCGGCCAAGGTGCGTTTTCTTCATCGAATGATCGGGCACGATCATCCTGTTGCGGCACACGAGGCGATAGACGAGAGGTTGCACCGACAGCGCCCCCACGCCGACCTCGGAATTCGAGAGCATGATGCCGCCCTGCACGAAATCGCCCGGCGCCATCTCATAGTTGAGGCGCGGCATGACGAACTTCAAATACATCCGGGTCTCGGTGAGTTCGACCGACTCGAACGTCCCGTTCAGTCCTTGCAGGATGGGCAGCGCCTGTTCGGCGAGCGCGAAATTGTCGAGCCGCCGGTAGCGATCCGAGAGCACCGCCCGCACATTGCCATCGAGCGTGCGCAGCATCCTGTTGGCATTCTCCCTTTCCAGCCAGGTGCTGACGTTTCGATCCAGCAGCTTCGGCTCATCGGTCCGCATCCGCTCGAAATACTTGAACGGGATGTTGAGTTTTTCCGCGAGCTGCCGCCGCACGAGTTCCGTCACCGCGTAGCGCCGGGGCGCGTCCGCTTCCTCGACGAGCAGCGCCGTCGCGCCGGAGTCGTCGGTCTCGTGGTGCATGAGGGCCGAGGGCACGACCAGGTCGCGTTTGGCGCGCTGCTGACGGGTGAGTTCTTCAGCCAGCGCCGTCAAGGTCATTCCATGTTTCATGGTTGCATCTCCTTCGCATGCGAAAAGCGGAAGAGGCCCTTCCCCCTGGCGGGAGCAGACATCCCCGCGAGGGTCGATTGAGAGGCCGCGCGAAGCGGCCAGGAACCTGCGCGATCATCTCGCGCCAGAAACTTCCGGGCTGCCTTTGCCCAGGCGCATCGCGCATGGACCGGTCTGGCAGCGACCGGGGGAAGCGATCTTCCCCTGTAAAAACTTTTCCTTTGCCGCCTTCCGGGCGGCACGGGAAAAGCGGGTGGGGCAAGCCCCACCCCAAAACCATCACGCGGCCTGCCGTGTCTGGAGCCGGCGCCGCCTGAGCCAAATGTCCGCCCAGTCGCTGCCGGCCTCCCTGGGCACGAATACCCGTACCGCGCGTTCTTTGTTTTCCCGCCGCAGCCGCCGGGCCAGCGCGAACGCAGACGCCTGGCCGGCGAAATCGCCATCGGCATCGTTATCGGCATAAATCGCAATCCCCGGCACCGATTCCGGCAGCCAGAGCTTTTCGAGGTTGCCCGCGGCCAGCGCCGCCCAGACGGGTTTGCCGGTCGCCAGATGCACGGCGAGGGCGTTCTCGATGCCTTCGGTGATGGCCAGCTCGGACGACGGCGGCCACAGGCGGATCGCCGCGCCGGCAACACCCGAGGAGAGCAGCTTTTTCGCATCCTGCGCGACGAGCTTTTTCCCGTCGAGCAAATAGGTGCGATGCAGGGACACCATCCCGCCGTCGATGGCCTGAACCGAGGCGATCATCGCCGGGTATTCGGCAACCTTCCGGCTTTTTCCCTCGCCGTCCTTCTCGTAATAGCCGAGCGACGGATGAAAGCGCAGCGCCGCCGGATAATCTTTCAGTTGAAATCCGCGACGGGCGAGATACCTGCCGGCTTCGTCGCCCGGCGTGACCGGGCGCGCTTCGTGCCAGAGGCGTTCCACGAGCTTTTTCATGCGTCCGGCGGACGATTCGGGGGCGATGCGGGTCGGCAGGCGTTCCAGCCCCAAGTAGCGTTCAACGGCTTGCAGGACGGCGTTGAAATCCCTGCCGGTAACGGCCTGGGCGAGCTTGAATCCGCCGCCAGGGCCGCAGCCCCGGCAGTGGTAGTTGCCCTCGCCGAACTTGTCGGTGAATTGGAAGCGATCAGTGCCGCCGCACATTGGGCAAGGTATGTTGGCGCGCCGGACGATCATCTTCTCGTCGAGCCCCAAGTGCAGCAGGATCGCGGGCCAATGTCCGTGCGCGCGCGCCTTGACGGCATCGACGCGCGCCTGGAATGCCTGTGCGTTCATCTCTTCGTCATCCAATCGGATCGACCGCGTCCGGGCAGGCCGTAGCGGTTGCTGAAAGCGAATTGCTGGTTATGCGAAGCGCCGCCTTCGTTGATGTGAACCTGAATGTGTTGCATGTATTGCTCCTCGAAAGCCCGGTCGGGGAAAAAGGGAAGGCTTTCAGGCAAACAGGCTGCCCTGAACGCCCATGAGCCTCAGTTGCCGATTGAGGCACTGCGGATTGCCCGCGAGCTGGCGCGCTGCCCAGAGCGGGTTCTCGCGGATCGCCTCGCGCATCCAT
>JAIRNL010000017.1 GCA_031258035.1 Azoarcus sp.
GTACTGAAGGGGGAAGCAGGTAATCCGTCTCTCGATCAATCGGCTGTGAGCTTCATCGCGCCCTCTGGCTATTTCTGGGACGATGATTATCGCATTGGAGGGGAAAGTCCGACAGACTGCTAGGCATTCATTCTCGATGGGAGAGAAACCCATCGAGAATGGCGTCAGACCGACAGCCCTGAAGGGCTGTCGCTAATTTCTTGCTGGTTCGATTGTCTCTTCCGCCAGAGTCATCGAAAGGAGCGACTCATGAAATTCCGGGCGGCGACGCGAGGTTTGCGTTGCCGCCCGGATGAAGGCGTTTTTCGGCAGCCTTGGTCGGTTACAGGTTGTAGGCTTTTTCGCTGTGTTCCGACTGGTCGAGGCCGACCGATTCCGTTTCCGCGTCGACGCGCAGGCCGATGGTCTTGTCTATCAGCTTCAGAATGATCCAGCTGATGACAAAGCAGTAGACGATGGTAAAGACCACGCCTTTCAACTGGGCGACGAGCTGCGTGGCGATTTGCACGTCTTCCGTGCCGCCGAGCGCGGGAACGCAGAAAATGCCCGTCAGGATAGCGCCGACCATACCGCCGACGCCGTGCAGGCCGAAAACATCCAGAGTATCGTCGTAACCGAATTTGCGCTTCACGACCGAGACGAAGAAGAAACAGACCGCGCCCGCGATCAGGCCGATGACGATGGCGCCGACAGGGCCAACATAGGCACAGCCGGGGGTGATGCCGACCAGTCCCGCAAGCGCGCCGGAAGCCAAGCCCAGGGCGCTGGGGCGGCCATTCTTGATCCATTCCACAATCATCCAGCCAATCACCGCGGAGCCAGCGCCAATCTGGGTATTCAAGAGCGCCATGCCAGTCCCGCCGTTGACCGCGAGCGCCGATCCGGCGTTGAAGCCGAACCAGCCCAACCAGACGAAGCCCGCGCCCGCTAGGCAAACCGTGAGGTTATGCGGCGGCATCGGATGTTGCAGGTACCCCTTGCGCCTGCCGATAACAAGGCAGGCGACGAGCGCAGCAATACCAGAATTGATATGCACCGCCGTGCCGCCCGCGAAATCGAGCACACCCCAGTTGGTCATCAGCGAGCCGGGGCCGCCCCAGACCATGTGCGAGACGGGCGCATAAACAAAGGTGAACCAGAGCGCCATGTACAATAACGCGCTGACGAACTTCATCCGTTCGGCAAAGCCGCCCGCAACGATCGCCGGCGTGATGATGGCAAACGACAAAAGGAAGGTCACCAGCACCGATTCCGGCATTCCGCCCACGATGCTCTTCGCTGTCATGTGCGCGAGGAAAAACGCTTTCGTGCCGCCAACGAAACTATGCAGGTTGAACACGTCCTTTTCCATGCCGGTGGCGTCGGTGGCAATGCTGTAGCCGAACACCACCCAAAGGATGCAGATTATGCCTGCTGAGGCGAAAAACTGCGAGAACACGGAGAGCGTATTCTTGGCGTTGACCATGCCTGCGTAGAACATGGCGAGACCGGGGATGCACATCATGATGACCAATGCGGCAGCGGTCATCATCCAGGCGGTCGTGCCGGTATCCAGCGTCTCGGCAGCGGGTGGTTCCGCGGCAGGCGCGGCAGCTTCGGCACCGGCAGTGACGGCGGAAGAAGCCTCCAAGCTGACCGGATCGGCAAACGCCACGCCGGAAAGCAACAGACCGAGAGACAGGGCGAAAACAACATACAAGGTTCTTTTCATGGCATTTTTCCTTTTTCTAGAGCGCGGAATCGCCAGTTTCGCCCGTGCGAATACGCATGGCGTCCTCCAGCGCGAAGACAAAAATCTTGCCGTCACCCACATTGCCGGTAATCGCCGACTTCTGGATGGCTTCAATGACGGCTTCTTGTTGCTCATCCGCAATCGCCGTCTCGATTTTGACCTTGGGCAGAAAATCAATCGCGTATTCCGCCCCCCGATACAGTTCCGTATGCCCCTTCTGGCGGCCAAAACCCTTGACCTCGGTCACGGTAATGCCCTGCACATGCAGTTCAGAGAGCGCGAGACGCACCTCGTCCAGCTTGAAGGGTTTGACAATGGCAGTTATCCATTTCATAAATCCACCTCCCGGTAAAAGTTAAAGACAGGAAACTTTGTTTCCCTGTACGCAATAAGCAATAGTCGTTCCACGAAATTTATGATTTAAAATCAATATGTTATAAAAAAACCGACACGATATTGTCGACAAGTTCACAAAACCTTCACGATTTTGTGTCTTTTGACATATAAAAGATACAAGATATGGGTTCCCTTTCGTTTTTAACGTAGAATATGCCCTTTTCCTTCGATGCCGCGCCTTGCCGCGCGGCTTTGTACGCCTTAAAGGAAACCACCGTGCTTGAAGCCTACCGTGCCCATGCCGCCGAACGCGCCGCGCTTGGCATCCCGCCGCTGCCGCTGTCGAAACAGCAGACTGTCGAACTCATCGCGCTGCTCAAGGCGCCGCCCGAGGGGGAAGAGTCCTTCCTCGTGGAACTGCTCACATATCGCGTGCCCGCCGGCGTGGACGATGCCGCCCGGGTGAAGGCTGCCTTCCTTGCCGGAGTCGCCAAAGGGGAAGCGTCCTGTACGCTGGTTTCCCGAGCCAGGGCCACGGAACTGCTCGGCACCATGCTGGGCGGTTTCAACATCCAGCCCTTGATTGCGTTGCTCGCCGATGCCGAGGTCGGCGCGATTGCCGCCGGGGCGCTGAAGAAAACGCTGCTGATGTTCGATTATTTCCACGATGTGGCCGAACTCGCCAAATCCGGCAACGCCAACGCGCGGGCGGTGCTGCAATCGTGGGCCGACGCCGAATGGTTCACGTCGCGCCCCGAAGTGCCGGCGGCGCAGAAGCTCACCGTTTTCAAGGTATCGGGCGAGACCAATACCGACGACCTTTCCCCCGCCCCGGATGCGTGGTCGCGCCCCGACATTCCGCTCCATGCGCTCGCCATGCTCAAGAACCCGCGCCCCGGCATCGACCCGGAAGAAGCCGGCGTGCGCGGGCCGGTGAAATTCCTCGAAGACCTGCGCGCCAGGGGCAATCTCGTCGCCTACGTGGGCGATGTGGTCGGCACCGGCTCCTCGCGCAAATCGGCGACCAACTCGGTGCTGTGGTTTACCGGCGAGGACATCCCCTATGTGCCCAACAAGCGCTTCGGGGGCGTGTGCCTGGGCGGCAAGATCGCGCCGATCTTCTTCAACACCATGGAAGACGCGGGTGCGCTGCCGGTGGAAATCGACGTCGGCGAGATGGCGATGGGCGACGAGATCGAACTGGTTGTCGATCACGCCACGGCAAAAGTCACGGCGAAGAAAAACGGCGCGACGATTGCCGAGGCGGTTCTGAAAACGCCGGTCGTCCTTGACGAAGTGCGCGCCGGCGGGCGCATCCCGCTCATCATCGGGCGCGGTCTGACCGCGCGCGCGCGCGAGGCGCTGGGGCTGCCGCCCTCGACGCTGTTCCGCCTGCCGCAAGCGCCGGAAGACTCGGGCGCCGGTTTCTCGCTTGCGCAGAAGATCGTCGGGCGCGCCTGCGGCCTGCCGCTCGTCGGCGGAAACCAGCAGGGCATCCGGCCGGGCGCGTATTGCGAACCGAAGATGACCACCGTCGGCTCGCAGGACACCACCGGCCCGATGACGCGCGACGAACTGAAAGATCTCGCCTGCCTCGGTTTTTCCGCCGATCTGGTGATGCAATCCTTCTGCCACACCGCCGCGTATCCGAAACTCGTCGACATCAGGATGCACCGCGAACTGCCCGATTTCATCAGCACGCGCGGCGGCGTCAGCCTGCGTCCGGGCGATGGCGTCATCCATTCCTGGCTCAACCGGCTGCTGCTGCCCGATACCGTCGGCACGGGCGGCGATTCGCACACCCGCTTTCCGATCGGCATCTCCTTCCCCGCCGGTTCCGGCCTCGTCGCCTTTGCCGCCGCCACCGGCGTGATGCCGCTCGATATGCCGGAATCCGTGCTCGTGCGCTTCAAGGGCGAGATGCGGCCCGGCGTGACGCTGCGCGACCTGGTCAATGCCATACCGCTTTACGCGATCCGGCAGGGCCTGCTCACGGTGGAAAAGCAGGGCAAGAAAAACATCTTCTCCGGCCGCATCCTCGAAATCGAGGGGCTGCCCGATCTCAAGGTCGAGCAAGCGTTCGAGCTGACCGACGCCTCCGCCGAACGCTCCGCCGCCGGCTGCACGGTACACCTGAACAAAGCGCCGATCGTCGAATACCTGAACTCGAACATCGTGCTGATGAAGTGGATGATCGCCAACGGCTACCAGGACGCCCGCACGCTCGGGCGGCGCATCGCGGCGATGGAAGACTGGATCGCCGGGGGCGAACTCCTCGAGGCCGACGCTAACGCCGAATACGCCGCGGTGATCGAGATCGACCTTGCCGACATCGGGGAGCCCATCGTTGCCTGCCCCAACGACCCCGACGACGTGAAGCGCCTGTCCGAAGTCGCCGGCGACAGGATCGACGAAGTATTCATCGGTTCGTGCATGACCAACATCGGCCACTTCCGTGCCGCCGGCAAGATACTCGACGGCAAGACCGACATTCCCACGCGGCTGTGGATCGCGCCGCCCACGAAGATGGATGCCATGGTGCTCAACGAAGAGGGCTACTACAGCATCCTTGGCCGTTCCGGCGCGCGCATGGAAATGCCCGGATGCAGCCTGTGCATGGGCAATCAGGCGCAGATCCGCAAGGGCAGCACCGCGATGTCGACCTCCACCCGCAATTTCCCCAACCGGCTGGGGATCGACACCCGCGTATATCTCGGCTCGGCGGAGCTGGCTGCGGTGTGCGCGCTGCTGGGCAGGATTCCGACCCCGGCGGAATATCTGGCTCAGGTCGAGGTGGTCAATGAAAAGGCCGCCGACATTTACCGCTACATGAATTTCGACCGGATCGACGCCTTCACTCAGGCGGCGGAAAGCGTGGCGGTGTAAGGCGGGTCTGCGCGTTGCGAGAACCCCTCGCGTCAGGAATGGCGCGGGGGGCTGGAGCAATGACGTTTTTCAAGCACATAGCACAGCGTGGGAATGACGGGGCGCAAGGCGGCCAAAACGGCGTCCGGCATTCTGCGCAGTCCGCGAGTGAGCAACGCATCCGGTTTTTCGATTTCGTAAAACAGGCGCGTGGCCTCGACGCTGACATTACGAAAGCGAAAGCCGCTTTCTTGCAGGAGTCCTTCGAGTTCCCGCACGGCAAGAGGCTCGCAATCGTAGTATTCCCCCTTTTTCCAAAGCCGTAACCACGGTGTGCGCCAGGACGTCGGCCACCAGCTCAGAAAGGCGAGGCCATAATGCGGCTCGACCAGCATCCAGCGATTTGGCACAGCCAGATAAACGATACCCTCCGGGCGCAGCACCCGCTTCAATTCGTCCAGATGGTGTTTCTGGCTTTCTCTTTGTCCCACATGCTCGATGACATGATTTGAAAGAATCACATCAAAAGCGGCATCCGCGAAGGGCAACGCGGTTCCACTGACCAGACGGAACGCATACCCGTCCGTAACCAGCCGACTGTCCTGGGTGTCTACCGCATCGACCTGACAGCGCAATCTTGGG
>JAIRNL010000056.1 GCA_031258035.1 Azoarcus sp.
GACCAGCCGGTTGTTTTGCGTGAAGGCGCTGGCGAAGGCAGCCAGCAGCTCGCCGTAGGCGTCGCCCCTCAACTCCATCATGTTGAAAGCTCCTCCGCTGGCAGGCGCCGCGTCGCGCGCCAACGTCCCTGCCGGGTTTCGATGAATGTGATGGCCGGCACGTTAGATGACTTTAATTGCACAGTCAACGACCGCCACATAAGATCGTTACCGGCTTTCGCGCCTCAAACGATCATGACCGCCCTTGCATGAGTCATCAGTCATGGTCAAGCGTTACCATTCGGCGCTGGCGCGCGGGCTGGGGCGGAATATCGCCCATTACCGCCGCCGCGCCCATTTCACGCAGGAGCAGTTGGCGGAGGCGATCCGGGTGGAGGTGGCGACGGTTTCCCGATATGAGACGGGGGCGACGCTGCCTTCCCTGGTGACGCTGGCCGATCTGGCTTCGTTGTTGCATGTCACGATGGCCGATTTGCTCGCGCAGGAGATGCCGCCGCCTTCCGGGGAGGGGGAGCGCCTGTTGGCAATGCTGGAGCCGCTATCGTCCGAGGGCCGGCGCGCCGTCATGGCGGTGCTGACGGTGTTGGTCGGGGTCTTGCGCGCACAGGCGGGCTCGCGGGAGGGCGGCAACGGTTCTTCGGGGGCGTCGGACTGAATGCTTCTGCGCGCACGTGGCGGTCACCATTCGATTACCCTGAGCGGTCACCATTCGTTGACCCTGAGTGGTCAACATTTGTTGACCCTAAGGAAACGCTGATTAACCCGGAATTTGCCAAACCAGGCCTTGACCGTCATCGCGGCATGAATTGCAAAATAAACCTATGTCATTCCGCGCGAAGTCGCGGAATGACAGTCAGGGGCGCGTCGCGCCCTTTGTATGCAATGGCACGTCATGGAGTAGGTTATGCCTGTACTAAATCAGGGTTTCCTTTGGAAAATCCTGGGATCGTCCTCCGAGATATGCCGGAAGCCAATGATTTTTCGAGGGGCGCCGCATTTCAGGACATGTTCCGCTTTCAGATTCTGGATGCGCGTATACCCTGCACGAATTTCTTTCGCGCGCTTTCCAGGCTGCTCGCGCCGTGTTCGATAAGCATTCATGCACGTGCCCGAATACGCAATGACGGGGGTTTATTTTGCAGTTTCGTTCCGCAATGACAGTCAAGGGCTGGTTCAGCAAAATCCGATTTGAGCAGAGCTTCCCTTACGAGTGGGGTTTCAAACCGGCGTGGGTTTTACGATGAAGCGCAAGGCGAACAGCGAATCGACTGACGCGCGGCATCCACCCACTGCTGCTCGTCCTCTATCGCGGACGTAAAACGTCTCGAGTGGGCGACAAGTTCGTTGAACACGTACAATGCGGCTTCATGCTGTCCCACGCGGGACAAGAGATCCCCGTAGCGATAGCGCGCTTCCAGCCCCACAAATACGGGAAGCAATGCGCGGTAGGCCGCCAAGGCGGCGTCCGTCACGCCACGGCCATCCAGTATTCGCGCCTCCAGGAGCAACACATCGTTGGGGCAGTACTTTGGAGCGGCTTCCCTTAACCTGGACAAGGCAAGTTCGGCCTTGTCCCATTCTTTTGCTTCGACCGTCGCGCGCAACAAACCATACAGGATACTTTCATCGTTCGAGAGGGCGCCCGACAGACAACTCTCGTAAAGCCGTATGGCTTCGCCGAATATCCGATGATTCATGCACTCTTGCGCCAAGGCAATCCGGTTGTCCGCGCTGCCGCAGATTTCCAGTTCCTCGATCCGGCGCTTGAGATCGGCGTCAGGCTGCAATGCCTTGGCAATTTTCCGGGCAGCCTTGCGGGCACTGCGATGTTCGCGCGAGCCGGGGAATATCTCGACGAAATAATAAATGACGGATCCCATGACGGGGAATGCCATGATCACGAATATCCACCACTGAGGACGCCCTGTCTTCAGCGCGTGAAAGGCAAAGCAAAACTGGATCAGCACCGTGATCCCGACGAGAATTGGCATGACATGGCTCCCCGAATGATCGTTTCGTTTCAGTCTATGGAAATATTACCAGAGCGTCCACGCATCCAGATGGGGCAATCAAAAGTGGAGGAATCCGTCATTCTCCGGAGCGAAGCTTCAGAGCAAGAAGTTTTGGGCAAACACCGTCCGCGCCTGTTTCCCGCCCTCTTCCCGGCCTTCCTCAACCCCTTTTCTGTGCGCTTCCCGCGCTTGCGCCGACACCTACCCTGCGGTTTTCGTATCGCGCCTGGCAAAACGCCGCCAAGCCTTGCGCCAGAGCAGCAACATCGGAAAACCCACCAGCAAGACCGGCACCCCATAGGCCAACATCGACAGCGCGTAGCCGACGCCTTCCGCCAAATGCACGAAGAAATTCGAGAAAGGTCTGCGAAGCCGTTCCCACAGGGATTCGGAAGTGCTGTCGTAGGGGCGGCTGAACTGAATCGTCAGCAAATTGGTGGCAATGCGCCGTCGTTGCTGCGCCGCTTCCTGCGATAGCGACTTGAGTTGTTGCTGTATTTTTGCCTGTTCCTGCGCAATGGTGATAAGGTCGCTCACCTTGATATCTGGACTTTTGGCCAATTTATCGAGGCGCGCGACGTAATTCATGAGCTGTTCCTGTTGTTGCCGATTATCCATGACCGCTTCAGCGAGGTCTTCCGCTTTCGATTCACGGGAGGAGATTTTCCCGCTCTCCCGCGCTAACGCAGCCAGGGGGTCGACGCCAGCAGGGTCAATGCGCACTTGCAGCATCGCGCTGCCCATTTCGTATTGGGTTTCGTTCAGCACGTTACATGCGCCGAATGTCGCACTCACGCACGCTGCATGCGCTGCCGCAAGGCGTTCAGGTATCAGTTCGGCGGGCAGTTCGACATTCAGCCGATGCTCATAAGCAAGCATCGACTCCAGCGGCGTACCCGAATTACCGAACTGCCCAAGCGGCATGGATGTTCCCTCGCCAGCGGTCTGCGTTTCGCCAGGGTCTTGCGCGCAGGCAAGCAGGGTTGTGGCAATCAAAAAAACGACAGCACATTTTGCGAATTTCACGGCATTTCCTTGAGATTGAACAGCATTTCATGAATATGAGTTCGCCAGGTTTCGAGGCAATCCGCCTGCCCCCGTTCGTGTCGCCAGCGCGCTGGCGAAGCCTCGCCCAGGGCAACCGCACCGGAAGCCCAACCCAGCGCATGCCTGCCCGGCGACGGGGCTTCGATCCGAGGGGCGCTTTGTCCGGGCGTCACGGAAAGTAGCGGTAATGCCCGGTGACAGGAAAAGCCGCCAAGGCATCTTCTTCCTGCGTTCCCGCGCCGATATTGTGGATAACCAGATAGCGCCTGCCATCCTGGCTGCGCCTGTCCGAGACGATGGCGATATGCGGCAGACCTTCGCCGACGCTCTGCGTCACCAGATCGCCTGGCTGAAAATCTTTCCCCTGCAATTCGGCGCCGCGCCGCGCGAAAAAGACGCGCAGGTTGAGAACGCGGCGATGGTCGATATTGGGATCGGGCGCTTTCAATCCCCAGGTTTTCGGATAGACTGAAAACGCTTTTTTCATGTCCTGGTGCACGACCGCCTGCAAATCGTGCCGGAACGCCCGGCGGTAGGCGCGCACGACGACATCGCTGCAAACGCCGCGCGCCATGTCGACATCGCCATTCGGCCAGGCAATCTGTTGATAGCTGCCGTTGTAGAGGCGGGTGACGCCGATCTGCGCGCGCGCCGCCTCGACCAGCGCCAGCGCGCGCCTGTCCGGCCTGGCCTGCGCGGACGCGGAAAAAAGCGCGCACACAGCCAGCAAGGCGAACAGGCACAGGACGGAATGCCTTTTCCGGATTTCATGCGTGCTTGCCATCGGATTCACTCCCATATCATCGATTTCAACGCACCCCGCGCACCTGGTAGGCGTTCGATGACAATTGCAGCGTGGCATCGAACGAGACGGGCGGGCGATTCGGATGCACCTTCAGCAAGGCATCGACCCGGAAATGCAGCAGGCGTTCGGTATTTCCTTCCGCATCGAAAGTCACGCGAACATGGGACAGGCGCGTATCGTGGCATTCGATGGCGCGGCGTATCTGGTCGCGCAGCAACTCCCTGTGATCCGGATTGAGCAACGACAAACTGCTCAGATCGGGAATGCCGTAGTGGATGACCGAGCGGGTCGCAAGCGGGTATCGTTTGGCGAGGTGCTCGAATGCCAGCACGCGGGTATTGAGCAGGGATTCCAGGTCTCGCGCAAGCGCGGCCTTGAAATCAGCCAGGCTGAAAGCCAGGATGGCGTCCCGATCCGGCTGATCCGGCGTGTCGTCGAGCAAGCGGTCGAGCACCGAGGGCAAGGTCGTCATCTGTCTCACAATCCTCCCCCTCCGAAAACGCCATTGAATTGTCCGTCGAGCAATTCCCAATAAATGCCGAAGAGGATCGCCAGCACGATCGCCAGGAGCGCGACGTAAGCCCATAGCGGTAATTCGTGGCGCACATAGCTGCGCAGGCGCTGCGGCAGTTTCCAGTTCGGCGCGAATTCCGCCGCCTCGCCGCGTACCCGCTGAATCTCCTGTCCCACGCGATGGACAAGGTAATTGAGCTTCTCCGGGCCTTCGAGCAGATATTTGCCCTGGAAACCGAGCAGCAGACAAGTGTGGAACACTTCAAGCGCCTCGATGTTCCGGACCGGATCGTTGCGCGCCATCTCCAGCCGGTCGAAAAAGTGCACCCCGGCAAAATCGTCGCCAAACAGACGCAATTGCAGCGGCATCCGCGCCCAGTCGTCGCGCAGCGGAAAAGCGGGCGCGAGCATGATCTCGTCCATCAGCGCGCAAAAGGCGTACTTCGCCTGCTCGATCTGTTCGGGGCTCTTGCCGAAGTTTCGCGCCTGCTTTTCATAGTTGCCGAAAAACAGATTGATACGCCGGTTCAGATCCGCGCAGGATTTGGGCGTATTGCCGTCGCGCAGCAAAAATAGCAGATAAATACCGTCCTCCAGCAAGTCGCGCAAACTTGGCGCGGCGGGGAATTCCGCGGCAGCCGGACGGTTGCCTCCGGCGGCGGCAGGCGGGAGCGTGTTCAAGGTAGCAGTCATGGCAGTCATGATGAAAGGGGGCCTGGCGAATCAACGAAAAACGGCGATCAGTTCGATCTCAAGGCCGGAGAGCGATTGCGGCGTGTAAATGCAGATGGCGCGCGACTGCAACATGCGCGTATAGATGTCGCCGCGCGCTTCCAGCGCAAAATAATGATTGCCGGCATGAACCGGCAAGGCCGTGGGCGTTTGTTGCATGGGCTGGAGATTGACGCCGTGCATCGCGGAATGAAGAATTTTATCCACATCATCGGGCGAACCGACCTTGTACTGCACGGGCACGTCTTCGATGATCCTCGCCACGGGCATGTCGCCGCGCACCGAGAGATAGAAATCGACGTTCTCCGTCAGGCTGGCGCTCTCCAACCGACCAATGTGGAACGAGGGCTTGGGCGTGGCGAGCGGAATGATGACGTAGCGCGCGGAGACCACCGTATCGAGCAATTCGCGGATCATCCTGTCGAGTTTGGGGAAGGTCTCGACAAGTTTCTCGTGCTGATAAGCGGGCAGATCAGCCAGTTTGTAGATCGTGGAGAAAGTCAGCAATTCGCCGCACAGCCTGGCGAGCGCCAGATAGAGTTCCTCCGGGTGCAACGGCTCGGCATCGGACAGGTGATTGAACTGCGCAAAATGGCTATTCACCGTGTGCAACAGCCAGAACGAGGCGATATCGGTGGAACTGTACCCCATCACATCCTTGGCGCGTTCGCGTTGCGTGCCGGACAGCGCCTCGTTCTTGACCAACAAAATGTCGAGCAGTCGCTGGATCAGATTCCGCAGCGCGGGGGAAGCGCTTACCGCCACCATCGGCGGCAAGTACGCCTCGTCCGCCCGCCATTGCCCGGTGGCATCCTTGAGCAGCCGGGCGATGGGCACCGCGTCGTAGCCGTCGTGGTTTTCCTCGTGGAACATCAAGCGCACGTCGAGTTTCAGCACAGTGAGATTGGTTTCGATTGCGCTGGTGTATAGATCGGCCACGTTCCTGTGCGCATTGCGATAGCGCGCGGGACGCACCGCCGGGGCGTTCTCGTCGTTGACGGTATTGCCCCCATAGGAACTGAGGTTGGGCAGGCAGGCGTAGAGTATGGTCTCGACATCGACCTGCGGGACATCCCGCAAATTGCGCGACAACGGCGTGGGTTCCCTTTCGGGCGCAAAAAACCGGACGCCGTCCCGAAACATCACGTCCAGCACGTTGACGCGGACATTTCCGGTGCGCAACGCCTCGGCGTCGAGTTCGGCCCGGCGCACGCCCCAGGCATGGCGCTGGACGGATTGCAGCGTCTCGGCCATGGCGTTGTCGACAAACAACGCCTGTTGCTGAAAATGCTGCGGCCGCAAAAACAGGCCCCCGCCCCACAAAACACGATTGGCTTCCAACATCCGGAAATCCCCTGTCAGTACAAAATAAATGCCGCGCATTCCGGCGCATATCCCGGTTTTCGATCGGAAACCGGTTCCGCCTCGGGTTGCACCGCGGTGAAATAACAATCTTTTGCCGTGAAATTCAGCCCTTCGTTGCGCGCGGCCCGCGCATCGACCAGAAAACGCCAGCCGTGCGCATCCGGCGAGCGGAAAAGCGCAACGCCCCCGATGTATTGCGTTTCGGGCAAAAGTTTGTCGGTAAATGCCAAAGTCCTGCCCGGAATCAGCACCACTTCATTGGTCGCCAGCCATTCGCCTGGAAACAGCTCGGCTTCGTCCTGTCCCTGCGCCACGGCGTCGAAACCCAGCCGCGAAAACGCTTTATTGCCCCTCAACTGATACAGGCGAACCACCACCGACAAGGGCTTGCCGCCGGCGTCCCGGTTGACGAACGCCTCCGCCGTGCCCTTGATCGCATATTCCTCCGGCGCGCGCACGGGCGGCGGCTCACTGGCGCGCTGGAGTTCGGCCACGTTGGCCTGAAGCGCCAGCGCCTCGGGTATCGCCGGTTTCTTGCTCGCGCAGGCGGTCACGAAAACCGCCGCGACCGCCCACAGCGCGCAGCCAGACCGATTGAAGCCCTTCCGCATGATCATGACAGACTACCTCCCTTCCTCATTACAAAAGCCGTTGTCGATTTCATCGAAATCACCCCTTTGCCGCGCCTGTTGGAATGTCGATGTCCGCGGCGAGCAGCTCGCGCAGCTGCTCGAGCGTGGATTTGTCCTTGATGACTTCCGAGAGCCATTGCTCGAAAGGCATCTCCGCCCAATGCGCCGCGCGCTCGACGAGCAGGGCCACCGGGCTGTGCGGTTCGTGGGAACGAAACCAGTACGCGGCAGCGCGCAACTGCCGGATGGCCTCCTCGCGGCCGCCAGCGGGCGTCACCGCTTCACTGGACGACAGCGGCTGCGAGGCGGCCGAAAGCCTAGCGGGCGCATCTTTGCCGGGACGAGTGGCAGGCGTGAAGCCGCCGCCACTGTATTCGCCGAAAAAGCGCTGCGCCGCCTCGCTGCAATCATCGAGCGCCTCACGTATCCTGGCCAGGCTGGGCCCGTCGGGGCCGAAACGCTCGTTGACCGCATGGACGAGTTCGTCATAAGCCGCGCGCGCCCGCGCAATCCCCGCAACGAGCCCCTCGAACCAGATCACGCCCGAGTCGCGCGCGCTCTTGTCGAAGGCATCGCCCGAGAGCGCCCCCGCCGCAAGCGCCTCTTCATAGGCATCGGCATCGCGCCGTTTCAGGTTCTCGGTCTCGCGCGACGCCTGCCACTGATACCAGTCATAACCGCCATGCTGGGGCGAGACCAGCGGCTGCTCGCGCAAGACCCGATCCAGCTGCATGTCCAGCCATTCGAGCTTGCTCGCGCGCTCATCGAGCTCGCCGCCCGCATCGGGACGGGGATAAAGCGTCTCCCAGAACCGATCCAGCAATCCGGCGATCAAACGAAAACCCAGCACGACGCCCGCGTACCCTTCCTGATGCGCCAATGCCTCGGCATACCATGCCGCCAATTGCAGACACTTGCTGCGCGAGGATAACGCCGCCTCGCAAAGCTGCACCACCTTGCCCCATTCGGCAACTTTCAACGACGTCAGCCATTCGCCCTGCGGCAGCGCCGGATTGTCCGCGCGTCGCGCTTCCTTGATGTGGCTGAATACCGCCAGAAACTGAAGATCGTCGCCGCCCGGATGTTCCTCCGTGATCGGTTTCAACAGCCTCTCCAGCCTCTCTTGTCGTGCCTGATCCTGGTTTTTATCCATCTTCGTTCAACCTTGGTTGATGTTCGAGAAAATTGCCTTGCCTCTCATTTGGCAGGGATGATGTGTCGCAAAGGGTTTCGCCTCCGGCGCTCAATGACGAAAAAAGAGGGATCGCCATGGCGATAGATTCAATCAGGGCTTCTTTTTAAGGAAACGCTGATTAACCCGGAATTTGCCAAACCAGACCTTGACCGCCATCGCGGCATGAATTGCAAAACAAACCCACGTCATTCCGCGTCCCCCTCCCACGTCATTCCGCGTCCCATTCCCACGTCATTCCGCGTCCCATTCCCACGTCATTCCGTGCGAAGTCGCGGAATCCAGACGCCGCATGGATTCCGCGACTTCGCGCGGAATGACAGTCAGGGGCGCCTCGCGCCCTTTGTATGCAATGGCTCTTCATGGAGTAGGTTATGGCTGCAATAAATCAGGGTTTCCTTAAGGGATTCCTTCTCAATTCTCAAAAATCATCCCAGTCCCTTTCCTGTATGATGTTTTTTTGCTGGAAGATCAAAGGATCACCTTTTAAAAAAACCCGGAAACCAGTGATTTTCCGTCGCGATCCGCACTTCAATGCGTGTTCCATTTTCAGGTTTTGGATGCGCGTATACAATATACGTATATTCTTCATCTTCTCTCCAGCCTGCCATTCCGCATCCCGCTTTCGACGAAGATTCACGCAGGCATTCGAATGCTCAATCGCTCTGGAAAGATAGGAGCACATTTCACTCCGGGACGAATCAGCGCCGGGTCTTTTAGGAAAAGCGCCGCAGTCATTTTTTGCTTTATCGCCATCGACCCGCCCTGTGCCCCTCTCCGGCAAGCCATCTGCGCCCGCCGGCTTTTCCGCCGGCTGAGTAGCTAGTGATGGGAGCGCGATGTCATTCTTATCATTTCCTTCAACCGGGAAATCCCGAGCCTCCTCCCCAGCCTGAAGGTCGGGATGTCCCCGATGCGTCCCAGGCGAACCTCCGGGGTGCCTTGCCGGCAGGCTTTTTTCGCCCCCGAAATAGAAAGAAGCCCCACCCAACATGAAGACCAACAGCGCAAAGCTCAACACAACGATCAACCTGTCGATCATGCTGGCGACAAACTGCAAAGAATGGTCACATTGGCTCATGGAATCACTCCTGTGCAAGGAAGCAGTGCCATTGAACGCCTTCCGCGTGATTTTGCATTCAGTGTTGTGTTCCATCCTTTCTTGTGTTTCTCCAAGCACAGCAATTCACGCAAACC
>JAIRNL010000163.1 GCA_031258035.1 Azoarcus sp.
GTCCTCATCGTCAAAACCTCCTCGCTCGGCGACGTCATCCACACCCTGCCCGCCGTCACCGACGCGGCCCGCGCCCTGCCCGGCATCCGTTTCGACTGGGTCGTGGAAGAAGCCTTTGCCGAAATTCCCGCCTGGCATCCGGCTGTCGGGCGCGTGATTTCGGTGGCCTTGCGGCGCTGGCGGCGGCGACCGTTCGCCGGCGACACGCGCCGGCAATGGCGGGCCTTCCGCGCCGCCCTCGCCCAATCCCATTACGATCTCGTGATCGACGCCCAGGGCTTGCTGAAAAGCGCATGGCTCGCCAGCAAGGTGGCCGCGCCCGTGCACGGACTCGACCGCCGTTCGGCGCGCGAACCGCTGGCCAGTCTCGCCTACGCGCATCGCCACGCCATCGCCCGGGGCCGCCACGCCGTGCGCCGCGTGCGCGAGCTTTTCGCCGCCGCGCTGGGCTACACCCCGCCGCCGGATGCGCTCGCCGACGACGACGGCGCGGCCCGCGCCGATGCCGCCGCCTACGGGCTGGATCGCGCCCGCATATCGGCCGGCGCGCCCGCCCCGTCCGAGAGCGTCCCCCCGGGGCTGCTTTTCCTCCACGGCACCACCTGGCCCGCCAAGCACTGGCCGGAAGATTACTGGCGCGAACTTGCCCGCCTCGCCGGCCTCGCCGGCTGGCGCATACGCCTGCCCTGGGGAAACGACGCCGAACGCGCCCGCGCCGACCGTATCGCCGCCGAAATCGAAAACGCGCAAGTGCTGCCCAAGCTGTCGCTGGCCGGCCTGGCGGCCGAACTGACCGCCGCCACCGCCTGCGTCGCCGTCGATACCGGCCTCGGCCACCTCGCCGCCGCGCTCGACGTCCCCACGCTCTCGCTCTTCGGCCCCACCGATCCCGGCTTCACCGGCGCATGGGGCCATCGCCAACGCCGACTCGCCACGGACATGCCCTGCGCGCCCTGCCTGCGCAAGACCTGCCGCCAGCCCGCGCCCGACCCCGGCATCGCGCCCCCTTGCTTCGCCCGCCTGCCGCCCGCGCGGGTGTGGGAAACGCTGGCTGCGATGATCGCGTCCGCCGCCCGCGCGGACAATGGCGAAGACCTGTAGACTGCCCCCGCGAGCCACGATCCCGACATGCCTTTTCCAGATCCCGCCCAATGCAACTAGCGTTCTGCCTCTACAAGTACTTCCCCTTCGGCGGACTGCAACGCGACTTCCTGCGCATCGCGCTCGCCTGCCAGGCGCGCGGGCACGACATCCGTGTCTACACCCTCGAATGGCGGGGAGACATTCCAGCGGGGTTCGATCTGGTGCAGGTCCCGGCGCGGGCCTGGCTGAACCACCGTCGCTACCGCAAATTCAGCGCCTGGGTCGCCGCCGATCTCGCGCGCCGGCCCGTCGGATGCACGATCGGCTTCAACAAAATGCCCGATCTCGACCTCTATTACGCCGCCGACCCCTGTTACGAAGAAATGGCCCGCACCCTGCGCAATTCGCTCTACCGCCTGAGCGGACGCTACCGCCACTTCGCGGCCTGGGAGCGCGCGGTATTCGCGCCCGAGAGCCGCACCGAAATCCTGATGATCTCCGACGCGCAGCAACCGTTTTTCATCCGCCATTACGGCACGCCGCCGGCGCGTTTCCATCCGCTGCCGCCGGGCATCGCGCCCGACCGGCGCGCCCCCGCCGATGCCCCCGCCATCCGCGCCGCGTTTCGCGCCGAATTCGGCCTGGGCGACGACGACCTCCTGCTGATGCAGATCGGCTCCGGCTTCCGAACCAAGGGACTCGACCGCAGCCTCGCCGCGCTGGCCGCGCTCCCCACCGCCCTGCGCCGCCGCGCCCGCCTCATCGCCATCGGCGACGACGACCCGCGCCCTTTCCTGCGCCAGACGAAGGCGCTCGGCCTCGACGAGCGGGTGAGCATCCTGCGCGGACGCGACGACATCCCGCGCTTCCTGCTCGGCGCCGACCTCCTCATCCACCCGGCCTACAGCGAAAACACCGGCACCGTTCTCCTCGAAGCACTGGTTGCCGGCCTGCCGGTACTCGCCACCGACGTTTGCGGCTACGCGCACTACATCGCCGAAGCCGAGGCCGGCCGTCTCATCCCCACCCCTTTCGCCCAGGAAGAACTCGACGCCGCCCTGGCCGCCATGCTCACCGACGCCGGAGCACGGGCACGCTACTCGCGGCGCGCCCTCGCCTTTGCCGGGCAGGCCGACATCTACAGCCTGCACGAGAGGGCCGCCGACATCATCCTGCGCCATGCGCATCCTTCCCCGGAAGCCGCATGAACGAAGTCGTCCTGCGCCCCCCCTTCGAGCGCCTCTGGGCCGGGCGCGACCCATTCGCCGCGGTCGAAACCCTGCAAGGGCAAGTCTTCCGCGAACTGGCCGGGCGGCGCACCCTGCGCGTCGACATCGACGGGCGCGGCTATTTCGCCAAGATCCACCGCGGCGTCGGCTGGGGCGAAATCCTCAAGAACCTCCTCAACCTGCGCGGGCCGGTGCTTGGCGCGCGCCACGAATGGCGCGCCCTCGAACGCCTCGCCGAGCTTGGCATCGACGCCCCGCGCGCGGTCGCATTCGGCGAACGCGGCGACGATCCGGCGCGGCGGCGCTCCTTCATCATCACCGAAGAACTCGCGCCCACCGTCAGCCTGGAAGACTACTGCCGCGACTGGCCGCGCACGCCGCCATCGCCGCCGCTCAAGCGTGCCCTCATCGCCCGCGTGGCGGACATGGCGCGCCGAATGCACGAAGGCGGCGTAAACCACCGCGATTTCTACATCTGCCACTTCCTGCTCCACACCGAACCGCCCCCGACGCCCGACGCCCTGCGGCTATCGCTGATCGACCTGCACCGCGCCCAACTCCGCGCCTGCCCGCCGCCGCCGCGCTGGCGGCGCAAAGACCTGGCCGGGCTGTATTTTTCGGCACTCGACATCGGCCTCACCCGCCGCGACCTGCTGCGCTTTCTCCGCATCTACTTCAACGCCCCCCTGCGCCGCACCCTGCGGGACGAAGCCTCCCTACTGACATGGCTCGGACGCGAAGCGACGCGCCTGCTCGGGCGCTACCGGCGCAAATTCGCTGCCGCCGAAACGGCGCGGGACGCCACGCCATGAACGACTGGCGGCTTCTCCCCCCCTACGACGACGGCGAAACGGCGCGCGCTTTCGGCTCGCTCGCCGCCGTCTTTGCCCTGGACGGCGAAAAAATCTCCTGCGATCCCCAGAGCGAAGTGATCCGCCTCGAAGTCGGCGGCGCGCGCTACTACATCAAGCGTTACCGCCGCGCCGGCAAAAATCCCCTGCGGCGCTGGCTGGTTCGACCACGCGTGCGGGCCGAATGGGAAAACCTCCTCGCCTTCGCCGCCTGGGGCATTCCCTGCGCCACCGTGGTCGCCCACGGGCTGGAGCGCCGCGCCGGCTTTTTCGTGCGCGGGGCGCTGATTACCCGCGAGCTGACCGGCGCCGTCGATCTCGCCCGGCTGGCGTGCGAAGACGACCCCCGGCTGCGCTCGCGCGCCTGGCTTGCCGCCGTCATCCCCCAGGCCGCGCGCATCGCCCGCACGATCCATGCGCACGGCTTCGTCCACAACGACCTCAAATGGCGCAACCTGCTCGTCGACGACACCCCCACGCTCTACCTGATAGATTGCCCCGGCGGAGAGTACTGGCTGGGGCCGTTCCTGCGCTATCGCATCGTCAAGGATCTGGCTTGCCTCGACAAAATCGCCAGACACCGACTCTCGCGCGCCTGGCGGCTGCGCTTCTTCCACGCCTACACCGGCGAGGCGCGCCTCACCGCCACCGACAAAAACACGATCCGGCGCATCCTGCGGTTTTTCGAGGGCCGGGAATGAGCGCCAACGATGCCGCGCGGCAGACGAACCCCGGACAGCCGCCCATCCTGACCGCCGCCGAATTGGCCGCCGCGCGCCGCGCGCCGCCCTTCCCCTGCGCGGTTCGGCTTGGCGACGGCCTCCGTCTCGACCTGCTGCGCCCCCTGCGGGTACTGCCGGGCAAGCGCATCGTCGGAGAAGGTCTCTGGAACGGGCGGCGGGTGCTGGCTAAACTCTTCATCGCCGCCGGCGGCCGACGCCACTGGCGGCGCGAACGCGACGGCCTCGCCGCGCTGGCCGCGGCGGAAATCCCGACCACCCCGATACTCGCCGCGGGCGCG
The DNA here is from genome assembly GCA_031258035.1 of Azoarcus sp. Lineage (GTDB taxonomy): Bacteria > Pseudomonadota > Gammaproteobacteria > Burkholderiales > Rhodocyclaceae > WRNU01. The sequence goes on from JAIRNL010000163.1 coordinate 4,185, forward strand.
CTCGCCGCGGGCGGCCACTACCTGCTGACGCCCTTCCTGCCCGAAGCCCACGACCTCGCCGACGAACTGCAAACCGATGCCGACGCCGCGCGCGCGCGGCTGCAAGCCGCCTGCGCCCTGCTCGGCCGCCTGCACGCCCATGGCCTCATCCATGGTGACCTGCACCCCGCCAACTTCCTCATCGACGCGGGCGCGCCGCGACTCATCGACGGCGATGCCGTGCGCCGCCGCGCCGCGCCCCTGCCGGCGACAGAAGCCGCCGCCAACTTCGCCGCCTTCCTCGCCACATTGCCGCCGGATCTGCCCCTCGACGGACTGGACGACGCCTACCGCGCCGGCAATCCTCGCAGCGGCCTGTCGCTGGCCGCATTACGCCCATCGCTCGAAAAACACCGCCGCGCGCAACTCGCCGACTACCTGCGCAAAACCGTGCGCCCCTGCACGCTCTTCGACGTGCGGCGCACCGTCCATCGCTTCACCGCCGTGGGCCGGGCCGACGCCGCCCCGCTCGCGGCGCTGCTTGCCGACCCGGATCGGGCCATGGCCTCGGGGACGCCGCTCAAGGACGGCAACACCGCCACCGTCGTCCGGGTCGAAGTCGATGGCCGGATGCTGGTCATCAAGCGTTACAACCTCAAGAGCGCGGCGCACAGCCTCTCACGGGCCTGGCGGCCAAGCCGGGCCTGGCTTTCGTGGCGCGAAGGGCACCGCCTGCGCTTTCTCGGCATACCGACGCCGACGCCGCGCGCGCTGATCGAAGAGCGCCTCGGCCCCCTGCGCCGCCGCGCCTGGTTGATGACCGACTACCACGGCGG
>JAIRNL010000167.1 GCA_031258035.1 Azoarcus sp.
GCCGCGCCCGCGCGCAAGGTGACGATCAACGAGTTCATCGTGCGCGGCAATACCGTGCTCGACGCGCGCGCAATCGAGCGCGCCGTTACGCCCTATCTGGGGCCGGAGCGCACCCCGCAGGACGTGGAGGCGGCGCGCGACGCGCTACAGGCCGCCTACCTGGCGCGCGGCTACCAGTCGGTATACGTCGATGTGCCGGAACAGCGGGTCGTGGGCGGCATCGTTTTCCTGCAAGTCTCCGAAACCCGCGTGGGGCGGCTGGAAGTCACCGGCGCGCGCTACAACGATCCGGAGGCGCTGCGCGCGCGCGTGCCCGCCTTGCAACCAGGGAACGTGCCGGACTTCAACCACGCGCAACAAGAACTCACCGAACTCAACCGCACGGCCAGGCGCCAGGTGATTCCGCTCGTCAAGCAAGGTCAAGAGGCGGGAATGATGGACGTGGAACTCAAGGTCGAGGACGCGTCGCCGTGGCGCTTTACCGCCTCCGTAAACAACGACCGCAGCCTGGATACGAGTTCGCTGCGCTCGATCCTGAGCGTCGGGCACGACAATCTCTGGCAGAAGGGACACTCCGCTACCCTGACCTTCTTTACCGCGCCGGAAAATCCGGGCGACGCCAGGGTCTGGTCGGGTTCGTATGCGCTGCCGCTGGCGGGGCCGGACTGGACGCTGGAATTCTCCGGCTACAAGTCGGACAGCGAGGTATTGTCCGCGGGCAGCACCAATGTGACGGGACGCGGGCATTCGCTGGGGATCAAACTCAGCCGCACCCTGCCTGCCTCCGGAAAATGGTGGCACCAGCTCTCGGCGGGCATCGATTTCAAGAAAATGGACGAATGGGTGGACATCGCCGGGATGGAAGCCCAGTACGTGCCCCTGAAATACGCGCCCATTACCCTCGCCTACAGCGGTTTCATGCAAGGCGAACGGCATCAGGTCGGCGCCGGCTTGCAGCTCGTGTTCGGCGCGCGCCGCTTTTTGGGCTACGGCAGCGACGCGAAGGAATTCGACTGGAAACGCTACCAGGCCGATCCGAGCTTCGCCGTCCTCAAGCTGGATCTGAGCGACACCCTGACGATGGAGAGCGGCGCGCAGTGGTTTGGCCGCTTTTCGGCGCAGTTTACCGACGATCCGCTGGTCTCCAGCGAGCAGTTCGCGGCGGGCGGCATGTTCAGCACGCGCGGCTATCTTTCCGCCGAGGCGATGGGCGACTACGGCGCGCTCGGCACGCTGGAGTGGCGCACCCCGCCGATGCGCCTGGGGCCGCTGGAGGAGGGACGCCTCCATGCCTTCCTCGACGGCGCGTGGCTGAAGATCCATGAGCCGCTGCCGGAGACGGAGAGCGAATTCTCGCTGGGTTCGATCGGCGTCGGCGGCAGCCTCCGTCTATTCAAGCATGTCAACTTGCGCCTGGACTATGGCCATGCGCTGAGCGACGGGCCAGGCACCCGGAGGGGCAGGGGGCGGCTCCACTTTTCCCTCGGCGCGAATTTCTGATTTCGACCTTTCCCATTTGATCTGGAGAACTTCGTCCATGCGACACATCCTGACCACATTCATGCTCCTGCTGGGCATCGCGCTATCCGGCACGGCGGTCGCCGCCGAAACATCCTGGTGGCAAGCCGATTGGAAATACCGCAAACCGATCACCGTCGACGCGGCGGCGGCGGGATTGAGCGCCGGCACGGGCCGGATGCCGGTGCTGGTGCGCCTGCACGTCGGCAACTTCGTCTTCGACGGCGTCGCGCCCGACGGCAAGGATCTTCGCTTCATCGCCGCGGATGGCCGCAGCGTCCTGAACTACCAGATCGAGCAGTTCGATACGGCACTCGGCATGGCGCTGATCTGGGTCGACGTGCCAAACGTCAGCGCGGCGGGGGCGCAGACGATCTGGATGTACTACGGCAACGAGAAGGCGCTGCCCGGCGGCAACGGACAATTGAGTTTCGACCCGGACTACGTCGCGGTGTATCACTTCGGCGAAGCGGGCGCGCCGCGCGATGTCACGGCCTACGCCAACCACGCGCGCAATCCACTGGCGTTGGTCGACGGCGCGATGATGGGCCGCGGCCTGGCGCTCAAGGGCGATGAAGCCCTGGTGGTGCCGGGATCGCCCTCCCTGGCGATAACCGAAGGCGGCGCGTTTACCTTCTCCGCCTGGGTAAGGGCCGAACAACTGGCGCCGAACCAGGCGCTCTACGCCCGCCGCGAAGGCCCGAACACGCTGCGCGCCGGCCTGGACAATGGCGCGCCTTTCGTCGAGGTGAACGGCGTTCGCGCGACGGCGGATACCACCCTGGTCGTTGGCCAGACGGCGCACCTGGCGGTGAGCGCCGCGAACGGCGAGGCGCTCCTGTACGTGGATGGCCGGGAAGCGGCGCGGCTGGCCGCAACCTTGCCGGCGCTTGTCGGCGACACCCTGATCGGCATGGACGCGGCGGCGCAGGCGCCGGTTCCGGCGCAAAGGGGCGCCGCCGCGACACCTTCCCCGAACGAGACGGCGGCGGTCGAGCTGACGCCTTTTATCGGCGTGATCGATGAACTGCGCTTCTCGAAAGTGGCGCGTCCGGCGGCGCTGATCCTGGCGGACGCGCAATCCCAGGGAAGCAACGCGCGCCTCCTGGCCTTCGGCGAGGACGAACAATCCGCGGGGGTGAGCCACTTTGGCTTCATTCTCGCGGCGATGCCGGTCGACGCATGGGTCGTGGTCGCCATATTGTTCTGCATGTTCCTGGTGTCGTGGGCGCTCATGATCGCCAAGAGCCGCTACTTCGGCGTGGTGGCGAGGGCCAATGCCGAGTTCTCCAGGGTCTATCGCGAGGCCGAGACCGGCGGGCACGCCATTACCCGCGTGCGCGAACTGGCCACTTCCGGCGGACTTCGGCCGCAAGTCCTGAAGTGGTCGCCCCTGTGGCGTCTTTACCGGATAGCGATCGAGGAGGTGAGGGGCCGGCAGCGCCACACCAAGACCCTTCGCCTCTCCGATTCGGCAGTCGTGGCCATTCGCGCCTCGCTGGACGCGGAAGTCATCCGCGAGACCGAGCGCATGTCCCGGCGCATGAACTGGCTGTCGACGACCATCGAAGGGGCGCCCTATGTCGGCCTCTTCGGCACGGTGATCGGCATCATGCTGGTGTTTGCCGTGGCGGCCATGGCGGGCGCGGTGGACATCAACTCGGTCGCGCCCGGCATGGCCGCCGCGCTCTTGTGTACCGCCGCGGGTTTGGGCGTCGCGATTCCGGCGCTCTTTGGCTACAACTGGCTGTCCGCCAGCGCGGAAGCCATCGCCGCGGACATGTCGGTATTCGTCGACGAGTTTTCCACGCGGCTGGCCGAGGAGTCCGAGGATGGGACGCTTGCCGCCATCGGCGCCTGAGGGAGAGCGATCATGGCAAAAGCATTCGGCATAAAGAAACGGGACAAGGGCATCAACGTCACGCCCTTCGTGGACGTGCTGCTCGTGGTGCTGGTGATCTTCATCCTGACTTCCAACGCCACAGTGCCGGGGTTGGAGGTGAACCTGCCCAAGGCCAGTTCCAGCGTTCCCCTGGAGAAGCCGAAGACGAAGGCGGTCACCATCGACAACGCCGGGCAAGTCTTCCTGGATGCCTATCCGGTGAGCTTGCCGGAACTGGAGGAACGGCTGCGCCTGGAAAAGGCGATCAACGCCGATTTCCCGGTGATCGTGCGCGGCGACGCGCAGGTGCACTACGCCCGCGTGGTGGAAGTGCTCGACCTGCTGCGCCGGATCGA
>JAIRNL010000179.1 GCA_031258035.1 Azoarcus sp.
TCGGCAGACTCGGAGTGCCCCGGCTCTCATAACCTCAACTCCTCGAACCGCCCGGTGCGGAGCCGCATGCCGGGTGGTGTGGCAGGGGTACGGCCTCACGGCCGTCCCCTATGCCGATTCGCTTTATTTTGCTCGCGCTGCGCTTTTCCCCGGCGGAAAAAGCGCGGCGCATCCAAGGGCTCAGAACAAGGGCTCGTCGAGTCCGAGCACCGAGGGGCCACCCTGGGTGATTTCCGTCGCCAGCGCCCCGGCCTGTACCAGCCAGTGTTGCGCGAAGAAACGGGCCGTCGCCAGCTTGCCCTTGTAGTAGCCATCGGTTGCGCCCGCGTCGAGCTTCGCCTGCGCGATCTGCGCGGACTTGGCGAGCAGCCAGCCGCCGACCACGATGCCGGTGAGCTTGAGGTAAGGCACGGAACCCGCATGCACGACCTGCGGCTCGCTGCCGTAGATGCCGATCAGCCACTCGGTGGCGTCGATCTGCGCCTGCACGGCTTCTTTCAGGCGCTTGCCGATCTCGCCCAGTTTGGCATCGCCCGAGAGCTTGTCGGCGTAGGCGGCGATGTCTTTGTACAGGCCGCGGGCGGTGAAGCCGACGTTGCCCGCCTCGTCCTTTTCGCGCGCGGTCTTGCGGCCGACGAGGTCATTGGCCTGGATGGCGGTGGTGCCTTCGTAGATCGCGGTGATGCGGGAGTCGCGCAGGTATTGCGCCGCACCGGTTTCTTCGATGAAGCCGGTGCCGCCATGCACCTGGATGCCCTCGGAGGCAATGTCGATGCCGCCCTCGGTGCTCCAGCCCTTGACCACCGGCGTGAGCAGTTCGACGTAGGATTGGCTCTGCTTCCTGACCGCCGCATCGGGGTGATGCGCGGACTTGTCCATGTTGCCGGCGACGAAGTAGGCGATCGCGCGCATGGCTTCCGTGCGGGACTTCATGTCCATCAGGAGACGGCGCACATCCGGGTGGAAGAGGATGGGTTTGGTTTCCTTGCTCTTGTCGCCGATGATCGCGCCCTGGATGCGTTCGCGGGCATAGGCGAGCGCGTGCTGGTAGGCGCGCTCGGCGACGCCGACGCCTTCCAGGCCGACGTTGAGGCGCGCGTGGTTCATCATCGTGAACATGTAGCTGACGCCCTTGCCTTCCTGCCCGACCAGCCACCCCTTGGCGCCGACCTTGTCGCCGTAGGACATCACGGCCGTGGCGCTGCCGTGGATGCCGAGCTTGTGTTCGATGGCCGAGCAGATCAGGTCGTTGCGCTCGCCCAGGCTGCCGTCGTCATTGACGAGGAACTTGGGAACGATGAAGAGCGAGATGCCTTTCAGGCCCGGATCGGAATTGGGCAGGCGCGCGAGCACGAGGTGGATGATGTTCCCCGACATGTCGTGTTCGCCCCAGGTGATGAAAATCTTGGTGCCGGTGATCCGGTAGGTGCCGTCGCCGCTGGGATCGGGCACGGCCTTGGTGCGGATGGCGGTCAGGTCGGAGCCCGCCTGCGGCTCGGTCAGGTTCATGGTGCCCGACCAGGTGCCGTCGGCCATCTTGTGCAGGTATTTTTCCTTGAGATCCTCGGAGGCGTGGTGGCGAATGGCCTCGATCGCGCCCAGGGTGAGCATCGGGCAGAGCGCGAAGGCAATGCTCGCGGAACGCCACATCTCATTGACCGCGATGTTGACGAGGTGCGGCAGGCCCTGTCCACCGTACTTGGGATCGACCGGCATGGCATGCCAGCCGTTTTCGCTGAAAAGTTTGTAAGCGTCCTTGTATTCCTGGATGGTGGTCACGACGCCGTCTTTCCAGACCGGCCCTTTCTTGTCACCTTTGGGATTCAGGGGGTCGATGACCTCGGAAGCAAATTTGGCGGCTTCTTCCAGGATGGCGTCTACCGTATCGGCGTCGACTTCCTCGAAATCCGGCAGGGCGATGATTTCCTGCAAACCGGCAATTTCGTTCAGGACGAAGCGCATATCGGCGAGCGGTGCATTGTATGTACTCATTGGGAGTCTCCCTCCAGTCAAGTCAATAAAAGTGCGATGCCTATTTGTTCAACAGATAGCGGTGGTCATCGAAAGCCGCTACCCATTCCGGCCGGTATACCACCATCAACGTGATCAGCGCCCCGCTGAGCCAGGCTTCGGAGAAGCCCAGCAGCAGAAAGTACGGCAGATATTCGTCGATCAGGAAACCGGCTTCGTATGCGCCAGCCAGCACCATGACCCCAGAGGCGAGAACGCCTTGCAGCACGAGGGTCATGGCCGAACCGGCAAAACCGACAACAAAGATGAACACGAAGAAGTGCGCGGGCAGATGCCGCTCGACCCAGCGCAGGATGGCGCGCGCGACGAACACCGGCGCCACGGCCATCAGCAGGAAGTTGAGCGGCCACGCCTGCCAGTCCGCCGCGCCGTTCAGGGTGATCGCGCCCAGCGCCAGCGCCATGGCAAGCAGAGCCAGGCGCGGGCCGAGACACAGGACGGCGGCCATCGCCCCGAGCAGGTGGAGATTGAGCCCTGGCTTGATGCCGGCGCGCAGGCTCCAGGCCAGAGCCAGCGACACGGCGAACCCCAGCAACAGGTTGAGCTGCGTCGCCTCTTTCAATCGCGCCAAGGGGGCGCGCCGCCACACCTGATACAACACCGGCGCGGCAAGCGCCAATGCTCCCCAGTGCCACGCCATTCCGAACAGCGAAGCCGGCAGGTTCATCGGCGCTACCCGCGCACTCTCGCGTCCATTTCCATGCGTTTAACCCAGGGCCGCGACCAGTTCGGGCACGGCGGCGAAGAGATCCGCCACCAGCCCGTAGTCGGCCACCTGGAAGATCGGCGCGTCGGGATCCTTGTTGATCGCCACGATCACCTTGGAATCCTTCATGCCAGCCAGATGCTGGATCTGCCCCGAAATACCGACGGCGATGTAGAGCTGCGGCGCGACGATCTTGCCCGTCTGTCCCACCTGATAATCGTTGGGCACGAAGCCGGCATCGACCGCGGCGCGGCTGGCGCCGAGCGCGGCGCCGAGCTTGTCAGCCAGCGGTTCGAGCACCTTGCCGTAGTTTTCGCCGCTGCCCAGGCCACGGCCACCGGAGACGATGACCTTGGCCGCGCCCAGTTCGGGACGGGCGCTCTTGATGACTTCGCGCCCGAGCAAGCGCACGAGGCCGAGATCGGGGCCGGCGTTCGCCGGTTCGATCGCCGCGCTGCCGCCTTCGCCGGCGGGCTCGAACGCCGTGGTGCGCACGGTGAGAACCTTGACCGCATCGGCGCTCTTGACGGTGGCGAGCGCGTTGCCGGCGTAGATCGGGCGCACGAAAGTATCGGGCGCTTCGATGCCGACGATATCGCTCACCTGGGCGACATCGAGCAGCGCCGCGACGCGGGGCGTCAGATTCTTGCCGGCGCTGGTAGCGGGCGACAGGATGTGGCTGTAGCCAGAAGCCAGCGTCCTGACCAGTTCGGCGACGTTTTCCGGCGTTTGCGCTTCATACTGCGGCGCATCGACGGCGAGAACCTTGGCGACGCCGGCCACCCTGGAAGCGGCCTGGCTCACCGCGCCGATGCCAGCGCCCGCGACGAGGACATGGATATCGCCGCCGAGCCTGGCCGCGGCGGTCACGGTATTGAGGGTAGCCGCCTTCAGGACGGCGTTGTCGTGTTCGGCAATGACGAGGATGGCCATGTTCAGATCACCTTTGCAACGTTCTTGAGTTTATCGACCAGTTGGGCGACATCGGCCACGACGATACCGGCGCTGCGCTTGGGCGGCTCGACGACCTTGAGCGTCGTCAGGCGCGGCGTGACATCCACGCCCAGATCGGCGGGCTTCACGGTTTCGAGCGGCTTTTTCTTCGCCTTCATGATGTTCGGCAGCGTGGCGAAGCGCGGCTCGTTCAGGCGCAGGTCGACGGTGACGACCGCCGGCAGCTTGACAGCCAGGGTTTCCAGGCCACCGTCGATTTCGCGCGTGACGGTGATCTCGTCGGCGCCGGGAACGAGCTTGGAGATGAAAGTCGCCTGCGGCCAGCCCAACAAGGCGGCGAGAACCTGCCCGGTCTGGTTGGCGTCGTCGTCGATCGCCTGTTTGCCGGCGATCACCAGGGCCGGCTTTTCCTTCTCGGCGATCGCCTTCAGCAGCTTGGCGACCGCCAGCGGTTGCAGCTCGACATCGGTTTCGACCAGGATGGCGCGATCCGCGCCCATGGCCAGCGCCGTGCGCAGGGTTTCCTGCACCGCGCCCAGACCCGCACTGACGACGATCACTTCGGTCGCGGTACCAGCTTCTTTCAATCGCACCGCCTCTTCCACCGCAATTTCGTCGAACGGATTCATACTCATTTTTACATTGACCAGATCCACACCGCTGCCGTCCGCCTTGACGCGAACCTTGACGTTGGGATCGACCACGCGTTTGACCGGGACCAAGATTTTCAAAGCCGTACTCCTTCTTTGTCTGACTGGTTCAGGCACCGCACAACGGGTGCGCCCTGGCTGGGTTCGCCGGGCGCGCCAATTATGGCACTGTCGCCCGAACAAAACATGCTGCAATGCAGAAATAACAGAGCCGCCGCACACGCGAACGTCGTAACGGCACCTGCACCGGGTCTCCGGGAGGCCGGCCCGGACTCCCGGGACATTGGACAACGTTCCCAGGAAAACATCCCGGGTTCATTGGAAACCCAGCGCGGCACGGGCGTTGGCGCCCGTGGCGGAAATGACATCGGTAACGTCCGCGCCGCGCAACCCGGCAAGCGTTTCGGCGTAACGCCGCAGGTTTTCGGGCACATTGCGCGCCCCCAGCCCCCAGGCTGGGGACATATCGGGCGCATCGGTTTCGAGCACGATGGCGGTCAGCGGGAGCTCGGCCGCGAGCCGGCGGATGCGGCGCGCCCCCGGAAAAGTCATCGCGCCGCCAAAGCCGAGCCTGAAGCCCAAGGCGATGAAAGCCCCGGCCTGCTGAAGACTGCCGTTGAACGCATGCGCGATGCCGCCGGCGACCCTGACCCGGCGCAGGGCCGCGAGCACGGCATCCTGCGCCCGCCGCACATGCAGGATGACCGGCAGGCCGTGGCGGCGGGCGAGTTCGAGCTGCGCGACAAAAAAAGCCGACTGCCGCGCCGCATCGACGCCCGGCGCGTAATGATCGAGGCCGATTTCGCCCACGGCGACGCAAACGCCCTGCCCGAGCAAGGCATCGAGCGCGGCAAGATCGGCCTCGCTGGCGCGCCCGGCATACAGCGGATGGATGCCGAGCGCCGGGAAAACATCGCTCGCCATCCCGGCGAGCGCCAGCGTCCGCGCGAAACCGGCGCGTTCGACCGTCGGCGTCACGAAGCCGCCGACCCCGGTCGCGCGCGCGCGTTCGAGCACCGCCGCGCGGTCGGCATCGAATTCGGCGGCATCGAGATGGAGGTGGGTGTCGATCAGCAAGGCGTGCCCGCGCCGCCCGCGACGCGGGCACGCACAGCCAACGTCCGATCGACCGATTGCCATTGCCGGCGTTCTTCCTCGAAGGCGGCGGCGGTGAGCGGCAGCTTTTGCAGCCAACCCGGCGGCGTCTCGACGAGAAAGCCGCGTTTCGTCCGGGTCAGGACGATATCCGGCACGCCGCGACTGTCGCGGGCGCGATGAACCACCACAGCCAGGCGCAGGCAGGCGACCAGCGACCAATCCGGCCCCATCGCCTCGATACCGTTCAGGCGTTCGAGCTTGCCGCGATGCGCAAGCACGATGCGCGCAAGCCGCCCCTGATCCATGCGCGAAAAACCGGGCATGTCGGCATTGGCGAGGATATAGGCGCTATGTTTGTGGTAACTCGCATGCGCAACGGAGATGCCGATCTCGTGCAACAGCGCCGCCCAACACAAAAAGCGGCGATCGACATTTTCCGGCCCGGCGGCGGCCGGATCCAGTTGCGCGAGCAGATTGCAGGCCGTATCGGCCACCTGCCGCGCGTGGCGGGCATTGACCCGGTAGCGCGCCATGAAAGCGTCGACGGTGGCATCGCGCAAATCCCGGTGGTGGTATCGCCCGAGCAAATCGTAGAGCACCCCCAGCCGCAGCGCCCCTTCGGAAAATGCCATGCGCTCCAGGCCGAATTCCTTGAATATCGCATACATGATAGCCAGCCCGCCGGAGATGACCGGCGTCCGGTCGCTGCGCAGGCCCGGCAAATCGGCGGTATCGGTGTTTCCGGCCCGCAAGAAGGCCGCGCGCAGCCGCTCCAGCCCATCGCGGGTGATGCCACCCGGAGCCAGGCCGCTTTCTTCGAGGATTTCCATCAGCGCCCTGGCTGAGCCGCTGGAACCAACCGCCACCTCCCAGCCAGCCTCGCGGTAATCGTGCACGATGGTCTGCAACTCCCGGCGCGCCGCCAATTCCGCCTCCCGAAAGCTGCGCTTGTCGATTTTCCCGCCGGGGAAATAACGCAGGCTGTAGCCGACGCATCCCATGTACAGTGAGTCGAGCAGGATTGGCTCGAAGCTTTTGCCGATGATGAATTCGGTCGAACCGCCACCGATATCGACGATCAGCTGCTGGCGATGCGGATCGGGCAATGTGTGGGCGACGCCGACGTAGATCAGGCGCGCTTCCTCGCGCCCGGCGATGACCTCGATCGGAAAACCCAGCGCCTCCTCGGCCTTTGCCAGAAAGCTCGTGGCGTTTTTCGCCACCCGCAGGGTATTGGTCGCCACCGCGCGCACCGCCTCGGGCGAGAAACCAGCCAGACGCTCATGGAACTGGCTCAGCGCGACAAGGCCGCGTTCCTGCGCGTCGGCATCGAGCCATTTGTCCGCCGACAGACCGGCAGCCAGACGCACCGATTCCTTGAGTCCGTCGAGGGCATAGATCTGGTC
>JAIRNL010000208.1 GCA_031258035.1 Azoarcus sp.
AAACGAATGGCGCTTTTTCAGAACGGCAATTGCAGTCCCGGCCAAACGGCGTCGATTGCCGCGCGGAACGTTTGCTGTATCCGAGCCAGCGCCGCCTCGTCGTCGGCCTCGAAGCGCAGCACGACCACTGGCGTGGTGTTGGAAGGCCGGGCCAACCCGAAACCGTCGGGATATTCGGCCCGCAGCCCGTCGAGGGTGATGATCTCGGATGCGCCCGCGAAACTGGCCTGTTCGCGCAGGCGGCGCACAAGCTCGAACGGTTCGCCTTCGCGCATCTTGATGTTCAGTTCCGGCGTGCACACCGTGTTGGGCAGCGCCGCGAGCACGGTGTTGCCGTCGGCGGCGCGCGAGAGGATTTCGAGCAGGCGCGCGCCGGCGTAGAGACCGTCGTCGAAACCGTACCAGCGTTCCTTGAAGAACATGTGGCCGCTCATCTCGCCGGCGAGCGGCGCGCCCGTTTCCCTGAGCCTGGCCTTGACGAGCGCATGGCCGGTATTCCACATCGTCGGCTTGCCGCCGCGCTCGCGTATCCAGCCGGCGAGGTTGCGAGTGCATTTGACATCGTAGATGATCTCGCCGCCGGGGACGCGGGTGAGCACGTCGGCGGCAAACAGCATCAACTGGCGGTCTGGGTAGATGATTTCGCCGCCCCTGGTCACGACGCCGAGGCGGTCGCCGTCGCCGTCGAAAGCCAGTCCGAGTTCGGCATCGCCTTCGGCGAGGACGCGGATGAGGTCGCGGAGGTTTTCCGGCCTAGACGGGTCGGGGTGGTGGTTGGGGAAGCGTCCGTCGACTTCGCAGTAAAGCTCGGTCAGGGTGCAGCCCAGGCGGCGGAACAGCGCCGGCGCGACCGCGCCGGCCACGCCGTTGCCGCAGTCGATGGCGATGTTCATCGGCCGAGCCAGCTTCACGTCGCCGGCGATGCGGGCGAGGTAGTCGTCGACGACCGCCGCCGCGCGTCGCTCGCCCGCGCCGTGGCGGAGATCGTCCTCGGCGATGCGGCGGCGCAGGTCGAGGATTTTGTCGCCGTACAGCGTCTCGCCGCCGAGCACCATCTTGAGGCCGTTGTAGTCGGGCGGGTTGTGGCTGCCGGTGACGGAGACGCAGGAATGAACGCCCAGGTGGTGGGCGGCGAAGTACGTGACCGGCGTGGGCACGCAGCCAATGTCGATGACATCGACGCCGGCGGCGCGGATGCCCTGCGCGAGCGCGTCAGCCAGCTCGGGGCCGGAAAGCCGCCCGTCGCGCCCGAGCGCGATGGCGTGCTGGCCGCGCGCCGCGGCTTCGCTGCCGAGGGCGTGGCCGATGGCGCGCACGGCCCCGGCGGTGAGGGTCTTGCCGACGATGCCGCGGATGTCGTAGGCCTTGAAAATTTCGGCGGCGGGAATGGGGTGGGTCGCCATGTCGTCAGTTGTCGTCCTTTGCGGGAAACGTGCGGAGCCGGTCTGGTCAGTGATGCCCCTTCGGGCGTTCGCCGGTGAAAACGTAATGCGCGCTACAGTAAGGGCAGGTGGCGTGGCCGTTCGTCAGCACGTCGAGAAAGACGCGCGGATGCCGCGACCACAGGGGATCGTCGGGGCGCGGGCAAGCCAGCGGCAGGTCGCCGGCCTCGACCGGGATGGCTTCCGGAAGGCTTTCGTCGGGAAGGCTTTCGTCGGAAAGGACTTCGTCGCTTGCGGCTGTCATGATCCGCCTCAGACCCTGGTCAGCCAGTGCTTGTATTCGGGCGCCCGTCCGTTGACGATGTCGAAGAACCTGGCTTGTATCTTCGCGGTGATCGGGCCGCGCCTGCCACCGCCGATGCTGCGGTTGTCGAGTTCCCGGATCGGGGTGACTTCGGCGGCGGTGCCGGTGAAGAAAGCTTCGTCGGCGAGGTAGATATCGTCGCGGGTCAGGCGCTGCGAATGCACTTCCAGCCCCATGTCGCGGGCGATCTGGATGACCGATTCGCGGGTGATGCCGGTGAGCGCGGAAGCGATTTCCGGCTCGATCAGCACGCCGCCCTTGACGATGAAAAGATTCTCGCCCGAGCCTTCGGCCACGAACCCCTGCGTGTCGAGCAGCAGCGCCTCGTCGTAACCGTCGCGGGTGACTTCGAGGTTGGCGAGGATGGAGTTGGTATAAGCGCCGGCGAGTTTGGCGCGCGGCATGGTGACATTGACGTGATGCCGGGCGAAGGACGACACCTTGACGCGGATGCCGTGCTCGATCGCTTCCTCGCCGAGATAGGCGCCCCAGGGCCAGGCGGCGATTGCCACGTGCACCGACGCGCCCACGGTGGAGACGCCCATCTTTTCCGAACCGTAGAAAACGATGGGCCGGATGTAACACTCCTTGAGGTTGTTGGCGCGCACGACTTCTTTTTGCGCTTCCATCAGCACCTGCTGGGAGTAGGGGATATCCATCATGTAGATGCGGCAGGAATTGAGCAGGCGCAGGGTGTGCTCGACCAGGCGGAAGATCGCGGTGCCGTCGGCGGTGTCGTAGGCGCGCACGCCCTCGAACACAGCCAGGCCGTAATGCAGGGAATGGGTCAGCACATGCGTGGTCGCTTCGCGCCACGGAACGAGCTTGCCGTCTTTCCAGATGAAGCCGTCACGATCAGCCATTGACATTTTTCAGGTTCTCCGCCGTTGAAATCGCTCAGAAAATGCCCCTTGCGGGGGAGTATGACCACGGGCCGGGCGCAGGCCCCGCAATGCGTGGCGGGAGCGGCAAGACTTTTTGTTCATGGCGCCGGAAACCCCCCGATCCGTGGCAAGGAGACCCCGGACGCCAGTCCGGGGCGACTCACAAGCCGCCGATTCTAGCGCCAAAGGCCAATGCATGGCTGATATTGCGCGACCGCTCAGGGCAATCGCATAGGCGTCGCCGCGTGCGCGCAAAAGCATTCAGGCTGACGCCCCCGAAGTAACGATCTTCTCTGATCGAGCAACGCCGGGACTTGCTGCGGGACTGGGGCCGGGACTTGCTACGGGACTGGGCGCGCTGGTGCCCCGATTGCGCCGATCCCCACCCGTAAAGCGGCTTCCGTCGCCAAAGGCGTTCGCCGCGAAAAAGCGGTGTTGCAGGGCATTACAAGGCATTGATTTTGCATCACCCCAGACACGGCGCGCCCTTGAACAGCTCAACCCGGCGAACCACGTTCCACGCTACTGAACAGGGATCACTCGATAAAACCGTCATGGCAGTATGTGTGCGT
>JAIRNL010000218.1 GCA_031258035.1 Azoarcus sp.
GGGGGGAAAGTTTGCTGCACGCCAGCGCACACGGAAGAGCAAGAGACGGGATAATCCCGCTTGCGCCTTTTGCGCCCCGCCATCATGCCCACGACCCTCACCCTGCCCCGTTTCCTCGCCCTCCCCTTCGCCGCCGCCCCTTTCGCCCTCATTTTCCTCGCCGCCCTGCTCGCGGGGGGCTGCGGTTCGCATGACGATGCGGCAACGCGGCCGCGCGCGGCGCTGGCTGTGACGGAGGCGCGGCCCAGGCTGGAAAACTGGCCGATCCAGATCGTGGCGAACGGCAACATCGAAGCCTGGCAAGAGGCGCTGATCGGCGCCGACGTGCAGGCGCTGCGGCTGGCTGAAGTCCGGGCGGATGTGGGAGACGTGGTGCGGGCCGGACAGGTGCTGGCTGTATTCGACGACGAAACGGTGAAGATCGACGTGGCGCAGGCGCGGGCGGCGCTGGCTCAGGCGGAGGCGGCGGTGGCGGCGGCGCGGGACAACGCGGTGCGCGCGCGGGCATTGCGCGGCAGCGGCGCAATGAGCGAGCAGTCGGTCACGCAATATCTGACCAGCGAACAGACGGCCCTGGCTCAGGCGGCGGCGGCGCGGGCGGCCCTGGCGGCGCAGCGGCTGCGGCTGACGCGCACGCGCGTCGTCTCGCCCGACGATGGCGTGATTTCGGCGCGCAGCGCCACGGTGGGCGCGGTATTCGGGCCGGGAGGCGAACTGTTCCGCCTCATCCGGCAAGGACGCCTGGAATGGCGGGCGGAGCTGACCGACGCCGAACTGGAACGCATCCCGGCGGGCGCGCCGGCGCGGCTCACGCTCGCGGACGGGCGCACGGTGGAAGGCACGGTGCGCAGGGTGGCGCCGACGGTAAATGCCCACACGCGCACGGGGCTGGCTTACGTCGATCTGCCGCCGGCGGCGGCGATCCGGGCCGGCATGTTCGCGCGCGGCGTCTTCATGCTCGGCGACAGTCCGGCGCTCACCGTGCCCTTGCAGGCGGTATCCATGCGCGAGGCGTTCAGCTATGTATTTCGCCTGGAAGCGGACGGTGTCACGGTGCGCCAGACAAAGGTCGAGACGGGGCGTCGCGCCGGCGACCGGCTGGAGATCGTCGCGGGGCTCGCGGCGGAGGCCCGGATCGCGGCGGCGGGCGCGGGGTTCCTCAACGACGGCGACCGGGTGCGGGTGGTCGCCGAATTGCCGCCCGTGGCGGCGGAGGCCCCGGCGCAATGAAGGACGCGCCTGAAATATCGACGAAGATGAACGTTTCGGCGTGGTCGATCCGCAACCCGATCCCGCCCATCATGCTGTTCGTGCTGCTGTGCGTGGCCGGGGCGATGGCCTTCCAGCGCATGAAAATCCAGAACTTCCCCGACATCGACCTGCCGATGGTGTCGGTCTCCGCCTCCCTGCCCGGCGCGGCCCCGGGGCAACTCGAAAACGACGTGGCGCGCAAGATCGAGGACGCCATCGCCACCGTGCAGGGACTCAAGCACCTGTCCACATCCATCCAGGACGGCACGGTGGCCATGCTGGTCGAGTTCCGGCTGGAAAAGCCCTTGCAGGAGGCGGTCGACGATGTCCGCTCCGCCGTCTCGCGCGTGCGCTCCGAGCTGCCCGCCGACTTGCTCGATCCGATCATCAACCGCGTCGACATGGCTTCGCAGCCGATCCTTGCCTATACCATCGCCTCCTCCCGGCGCGATGAGGAGGCGCTGTCCTGGTTCGTCGACAACGAGCTCTCGCGCCGCCTGCTCGCGGTCAGGGGGGTCGGCGAAGTCAAGCGCGTCGGCGGCGTTTCCCGCGAAGTGCGCATCACGCTCGAACCGCTGCGCTTGCAGGCGCTGGGAGCGACGGCGACCGAAATCTCGCGCCAGATCCAGCAAGTGCAGATCGAGAGCGCGGGCGGCCGCGCCGACCTCGGCAGCGGCGAACAGCCGGTGCGCACGCTGGCCAACGTCGCCTCCGCCGAAGAGCTGGCTCGCCTGCAAATCGCGCTCGCCGACGGACGGCGCATCCAGCTGGCCGACGTGGCGACGGTGGAAGATACGGTGGCCGAACGGCGCATGCTCGCCTTTCTCGACGGCAAGCCGGTCGTGAGTTTCGAGGTCTCGCGCAGCCTGCGCGAGAGCGAAGTCGAAGTCGGCGCGGGCGTGCGCGCCGAACTGCAAAAAATCCTCGCCGCCAATCCCGATCTCGAACTCACCGAAGCGTTCGATTTCGTCGCGCCGGTGCAGGAAGAATACGAAGGTTCCATGCGCCTGCTCTA
This sequence comes from Azoarcus sp., assembly GCA_031258035.1. Lineage (GTDB taxonomy): Bacteria > Pseudomonadota > Gammaproteobacteria > Burkholderiales > Rhodocyclaceae > WRNU01. The sequence continues at coordinate 2,267 of JAIRNL010000218.1, forward strand.
CGAAGGCGCGCTGCTTGCCGTGATCGTCGTCTTCCTCTTCCTGCGCGATGCGCGCGCGACCCTCATCTCCGCCGTCGCGCTGCCGCTGTCGGCAATCCCGACCTTTTTCGGCATCGACCTCTTCGGCTACACGATCAACCTCGTCACCCTGCTCGCCATGTCGCTGGTCGTCGGCATCCTGGTCGACGATGCCATCGTCGAAGTCGAAAACATCGTGCGCCATCTGCGGCTGGGAAAGACGCCCCGGCAGGCGGCGTTCGAGGCCACGGCGGAAATCGGCCTCGCCGTGGTCGCCACGACTTTTACCCTGGTCGCGGTCTTCCTGCCCACCGCGTTCATGGATGGCATTGCCGGGCTGTTTTTCAAGCAGTTCGGCTGGACGGCGACGCTCGCCGTGCTGATGTCGCTCGTCGTCGCCCGCATGCTGACCCCGGTGCTCGCCGCTTACTGGCTGCGGCCTTTCGGACAGGGGCGCGCCGCGCCGGCCTGGATGGACTGGTACACGGCAAAAGCGCGGTGGTGCCTCGCGCATCGCGGAACCACCCTCCTTTGCTCTGGCTTCTTCTTCCTCGCCTCCGTGGCGCTGATCCCCGCGCTGCCCGAAGGTTTCATGCCCGGCGACGACAATTCGCAAACGCAGGTGTATCTGGAACTCGCCCCTGGCTCGACGCTGGCCCAGACCCGGCGCATCGCCGAAGAAACACGCGCCCGTCTCATGCAGTTGGCGCACGTCCGCCGCGTCTACACCGCCATCGGCGGCGGCAGCGCCGGGGCGGACCCTTTCGCGGCGCTGCTGCGGGGCGACGACGTGCGCCGGGCCTCGCTGACCATCCTCCTGTCGCCGCGCGGCGAACGCCCGCGAAAACAAGTGATCGAGGCCGACATCCGCGCCGCGCTCGACACCCTGCCCGGCACGCGCTTCCGGGTCGGACTGGACAACTCGCGCGAACATTACGTGCTGTCGGTCTCGGGCGACGATCCCAACGCCTTGCGCGAAGCGGCGCTGGCTGTCGAACGCGACCTGCGCGCCATCCCCGGCCTGGGCAACGTCAAATCCGGCGCCAGCCTGATCCGCCCCGAAATCGCGGTGCGGCCCGATTTCGCCCGCGCCGCCGATCTCGGCGTCACCAGCCGCGCCATTGCCGATACCTTGCGCATCGCCACCCTGGGCGACTACGACGCGGCGCTCGCCAAGCTCAACCTGTTGCAGCGGCAGGTACCGATTCTGGTGCGGCTGGCCGACAGCGCGCGCCAGAATCTCGACGTGCTCAAGCGCCTGACGCTGCCCGGCGCGCGCGGCCCGGTGATGCTCGGCGAGATTGCCACGTTCGAGCTGTCCGCCGGCCCGGCGCAGATCACGCGCTACGACCGCGCCCGCAGCGTGCGGATCGACGTCGAACTGGGCGAAGTGGCGATGGGCGACATCTCGGCGCGCGTCGCCGGACTGCCTTCCGTGCGCGCCCTCCCCTCCGGGCTGACAATCGGCGAAGTGGGCGATGCCGAAATCATGGGCGAACTCTTCGCCAGTTTCGCGCTGGCCATTCTCACCGGCATCCTGTGCATCTACACGGTGCTGGTGCTGCTTTTCAAGAACTTCCTGCACCCCGTCACGCTCCTGACCGCGCTGCCGCTCTCGCTCGGCGGCGCGTTTGCCGCCCTGCTCCTGACCCGTACCGCGCTGTCGATGCCCTCCCTGATCGGGCTCATCATGCTGATGGGGATTGCCACCAAGAATTCGATCCTGCTCGTCGAATACGCGATCACCGCGCAGCGCGAGCGCGGCCTTTCCCGCGCCGACGCGCTGCTCGACGCCTGCCGCAAGCGCGCGCGCCCCATCGTCATGACCACCATCGCCATGGGCGCGGGCATGTTGCCGCTGGCTCTCGGCCTCGGCGGCGCGGACACCAGCTTCCGCGCCCCGATGGCGGTGACGGTCATCGGCGGACTGGTGAC
>JAIRNL010000241.1 GCA_031258035.1 Azoarcus sp.
GCGAGATACGAGAGATTTTCCCGCGCCTCGCCGCGCGCCGGGAAACCCACCAGAACCGGGCAGGATTCGCCATGTTCGCATCCGCGCGCCATTTCGACTAATCTTGCGCCTTGACCGGCGACGCCCGATTGTCGCCACGATGACAGAAGAAAGGATGTGCCCGCCGCCATGAACGCGCCCGCCGCCGCCGGCGACATCGAACTGCACGATACGGGAAACGCGCCCAGGCTTTGCGTGAGCGGCCAGTGGACGCTTCCCCACTACGGCGCCCTCGCGGCGCGCGCCGGCGCTCTGCGCGCGCGGATCGGGGCGGCGGCGGCGAGTCTCGATTTCTCCGCCCTCACCGCGCTCGACACCGCCGGGGCGCGGCTGCTGTGCGAACTGATCGGCACCGAGCGGCTGAAAGGCCATCTCGCGCACGCCCGCCTCGCGCCCAGCCAGCGCGAGTTGCTGGAGGCGGTCGCCACGGCGCTCGCCGCGCCCCCCGCCCCGCCGCGGAGGCGCTACCGCTTCGGCGATGTGCTCGTCCAGATCGGCAAGGCGACCATCGCGTTCCGGGATCACACCGTCGGCCTGCTCGGCTTCATCGGTCTCATCCTCGACGGACTGGCGCGCACAGCGTGCCGCCCCCGGCGCTGGCGCGTGACCGCGACCGTCGCCAGCCTGGAACATGCCGGGTTCGACGCCGTGCCCATCGTGGCGCTGCTCACTTTTCTCGTCGGCGCCGTGGTGGCGTTCCTCGGGGCCACCGTGCTCGCCAGCTTCGGGGCGACCATCTACACCGTCAGCCTGGTTTCGTATTCTTTCCTGCGCGAATTCGGCGTGCTGCTCGCCGCCATCCTGGTGGCCGGACGCACCGCCAGCGCTTTCGCGGCCCAGATCGGTTCGATGCGCGTGAACGAGGAAATCGAGGCCCTCCGGGTGCTCGGGCTGAACCCCGTGGAGCTGCTGGTGCTGCCCCGGATACTGGCTATGATGCTGGCTTTGCCCATCCTCGCTTTCATCGCCGCGGCCAGCGGCATCGCGGGCGGAATCGCCGTGTGCGCGCTGAAGCTCGATATTTCGCCGGGCATGTTTCTTTCGGTGCTGGGCAACGATATCGGGGCGCGCCATTTTCTCATCGGCCTCGGCAAGGCGCCGGTCTTCGCTTTCCTGATCGGCGCAATCGGCTGCCTGGAAGGTTTCCGGGTCGGCGGCAGCGCGCAGTCGGTGGGCGAACACACGACTTCGGCGGTCGTGCAGTCGATTTTCACCGTGATCGTGGTCGATGCCGTCGCGGCCCTGTTCTGCATGGAGATGGGCTGGTGAGCGCGGCGCGGACGACGGACGCCGTCATCGAGGTGCGCGGGCTGCGCAACCAGTTCGGCGCGCAGATCGTGCACGACGGGCTTGATCTGACAGTGCGGCGCGGCGAGGTGCTCGCCATCGTCGGCGGCTCGGGCACGGGCAAATCGGTGCTGCTGCGCACGATCGTCGGCCTTAACCGCCCCGCGGCGGGCCAGGTGCGTTTATTCGGGCAGGATCTGCACGCACTGCCCGCCGGGGAACGGGTCGCGCTGGAACGCCGCATCGGGGTGCTTTTCCAGCAGGGCGCGTTGTTTTCTTCGCTCACCGTGGCGGAGAACGTCGCCCTGCCGCTGATCGAACACGCGCGGCTCGCCCCGGCCCAGGCCGCGCAGCTGGCTGCGCTCAAGATCGCGCTCGCCGGCCTGCCGCCGGAGGCCGGCAACAAACTGCCCGCCGAGTTGTCCGGCGGCATGGTCAAGCGCGCGGCGCTCGCCCGCGCCCTGGCGCTCGACCCCGACATCCTGTTTCTCGACGAGCCGACCGCCGGGCTGGATCCCATCGGCGCGGCGGCGTTCGACCACCTGATCCTGACCCTGCGCGACGCGCTGGGCCTGACCGTCTTTCTCGTCACGCACGATCTCGATACGCTCTACACCATCGCCGACCGGATCGCGGTGCTGGCTGACCGGCGCGTCCTGGTCAACGATACCCTGGCCGCGGTCGCGGCCGCCGACGATGCCTGGATACGCGAATATTTCCACGGCCCGCGCGGCCGCGCCGCCATGGCGGCGGCGCGCGCGCCGTCGTAGAAGGAGAGCCCCACAAATGGAAACCCGCGCACATCACCTGTTGATCGGTCTCTTTACCGTTGCCGTGGTTGCCGCCGCGCTCGCTTTCGCCCTGTGGATGGGCGGGGCCGGCGACGAGCGTTACGAAATCTACGATGTGCTGTTCGACGAGACCGTCTCGGGTCTTTCCAAAGGCAGCGCGGTCGAATTCAAGGGCATCCGGGTCGGCGTCGTCGACGACCTGCGCCTCGATCCCGCCGATCCGCGCCGGGTGCGGGCGCGGATCCATGTCGAAGCCAGCGCGCCGATCTATGCCGACACCCTCGCCCGCCTGAACACAGCCAGCATCACCGGGCTGTCGACGATCCGCCTGAGCGCCGGCAGCGGCGCGCCCCTGCGTCCGTCCCCCGGCGTGATACCGGTGATCCCCGCCGAGCCCTCTTCGTTCAGCAAGCTGATAAACGGCAGCGAGGATGTCATCTTCAACGCCAATGCCGTGCTGACCCAGATACAGGGGCTGCTCTCGGAACGCAACCTCGCCAATATCACCCGCAGCCTGGAAAACCTCGAACACACCACCGCCGCGCTCGCCGCCGAGCGCGGGGAGATACACCAGAGCCTGAAGCAGCTCGCGCTCGCCAGTACCCAGGCCAACGCGGTGTTTACCGAGGCGGCGCAATTGATGCGCACCGGCAACCGCCTGCTCGGCGGACAGGGCCAGAACGCTTTCGACAGCGCCCAACGCTCGATGGCCGCGCTCGAAAGCACGATGTCGAACCTCGACAAGCTGCTCGCCGACAACCGCGCCCCGCTCAATGCCAGCCTCAACGCCCTGGCCGAGCTTGGCCCCGCGGTCGCCGAACTGCGCGCCACGCTGGCCTCGCTGCGCACCATTACCCGCCGTCTCGAAGAACGTCCGGCTGATTACCTGCTCGGACTCGAACCCACCCGGGAGTTCAAGCCATGATCTTGCGTCACCCCGGCGCGCTGGGCCTGCTGTGCGCTTTCTCGCTCGCGGCCTGCTCGATTTTGCCCGCGCCCTCGCCCGTCGATATTTACCTGCTGCCCGCGGCCCCCCTCGTCCCCTCCGCCGATGACCGCGCGCCGCGCGCCTGGTCGCTGCGCCTCGTCCGCCCGGATGCGAGCGGGCAGTTGACCGGGCAGCGCATCCTCGTCGTTCCCGAGCCGAACCGGGTCAGCGTCTATAAGGGCGCGAGCTGGCACGAATCCGCGCCGCTGTTGCTGCGCGGCCGCCTTTTCGACGCCTTTCGGGCGGACGCGCGCGCAAGCGCGCTATCGACCGACGAGATGCGGACTTTTGCCGACTTTGAACTCGGCAGCGAACTGAACGCCTTTCACAGCGAATACCGCCATGGCGGCGGGACGCCGGAGGCGGTGATCCGGCTCGATACCCGCCTGATCGACACCGCCAGCCGCCGCATCGTCGCCAGCCGCGCTTTCGAGATCCGGGAGACCGCCGCCGACAGTTCGATCCCGGCGGTGGTGGCCGCGTTCGGCGTCGCCACGGACCGGCTCGCCGCCGAGCTGGTGGCATGGACGATTGCCGCGGCGGACGCGGCGCGGCAGGCGACGGCGGAATCCCTGCCGGTCGCGCCGCAGCGGTAAGGATTTGCCGCGTCGCCGCGCACCTCGCGGCGACAGGGCCGAACCGTCAATGCGGATTCGGCGGCGTCCCCACCACTTCAGCCAGAGTCGCCGCATCCAGCACGGCATCGGCCCAGGTTTCCAGTTGCGCCACATCGGCTCGCCGCAAACGTTCCCGCGCCCACTCCGGCAACGGGCCGAAACGGCGCGACAACAACCGGACAAGCATCGC
>JAIRNL010000294.1 GCA_031258035.1 Azoarcus sp.
AACTTTCGGTGGCCCGCAAGCTCCTCGGTCTTGAGCAGCCGGTCGAGGTGATCGTCCAGGTGACGGGGCTGACGCGGGACATCATCGAATCCCTGCACTGACAGCCGCCTTTGGCGCCCTTTCGGGATTACCGGATCAGGCGCGACGCTGACCGGCAGGGCGAAATAGATTGTCTACGGAGATCACCCACGGCAGGATGGCGAGCGGCAGGAGAGCCGCCATCGGCTGGCTGAAAGCCGGACGTCCCTGGCAAAAAGCCGCGCACCTCTGGCAAAAAGCTGCGCGCCTCTGGCAAAAAGCCGCGCACCTCTGGCAAAAAGCCGGACGCCCTTGGCTGAAAGCCCCGACCGCCAAGCCCAAAGCGTCGACTTTTCGTCATTTTTCGTCCTGGGGTCTGGCTTTTTTCCCGGCGGTTCTGGCTATCTGGCTCGCGCGTCTGGCTTTTGGACAGGACGTCCTCCCAAAAGGCAGGAAATAGCGGGGCGCAAAGCCAGCCCTTTCCGGAAAAATACCAGCCCCTTCTGGCGATGAGCCAGAAGGGGCTGGCTTTGTGGCAGAGGCGTCAGGCAAAAAGCCAGCCGTCCGACGCTTTGGGGCACGACGCCGTCGCCCGGCGGCAGACATTTCGCGCTTTGGGGCAGCGCCCCGGCGCGAAAAGGCAGACGATCGGGGCGAAAAGGCAGACAGCCGGCGCAAAAAGGCGGACAGCCGGGGCGCGGGGCCACGGGCGCCGGGCGGCGCCCGTGCTCGTCGACAACCTCGAACGTCGGGTGATCGGGCAACACCACGGACTCGCCACGATTGCCCGCCGCATCCAGACTTCGCGCACCCGGCTCGACGACCCGAACGCAGGTGATGCCTGGAATGAATCGGCGTTTCCCTGACGCGCCCCCCGTCATTCCGCGCCCCCCGTCAGTCAGGGGCGTTTCGCACCCTTTGCATACATATACCAAGAGCGCCTGACGCAGGTAATGGGGTTGTTGCACTGCAACCAGCTTGCTCGATTCAGAGCATCCCGGCTGCTGATCTTGCAGCAACCGCGTGCCCCTTTTCACAGAAACGTCCGTAACGCGTTGTTTTTCAATGTAGATATTTTTGGCACAGCGATTGCTACAAGGGAAGTGGCGATTCTGCATCGGTAAAACGTTTTTCTTTTTCTCAACCCCCAAGCCACAAAGGAATTGAACGTGTCCAAAAAAACAAGACTTGCCACGGCGATTTTCGCGTTCTCGGGCGCCGCCGTGCTTTCCGCGCCGGCCGCTTTTGCCGCCGAGCCGGGCGCCGAGGATCTGAAACGGCAGATCGAGACTTTGCAGCGCACCCTCGGGGAGCTGCAAAAGCAGGTCGAAACCCTGCAACAGAACAGCAACGGGGCGACGCAAAACGATCTGGACGGGATCCGTTCGGATTTCGAGAACTACAAGTACGACCGCGAGCGGGAGCGGGAGCGCGAAACGGCCAAGACGGCACGCGATACGACGCTTTTCGGTACGGTGCAGGTGCGCTACCAGGCGCAGGACAGGGGCACCCGCAGCGGCAACCCCGCCCCCAACGGCGATCGCTATAACACGTTCGATATTCCGACCGCGCTGATCGGGGCGCGCGGGAACTTGTTCCGCGATTATGTCGAGGGGAAGAATCTCGAATATCAGTTGTCCTTTTCCTATAACAAGCGCGCCGATGGCAGCAACAACGCGAATCTGAATCTGCTGGATGCTTACGTGCGCTATAACTTCTTGCCCACCGTCGATGGGATCGAGGGCGATCGCCTGACGCTGACCGTCGGGCAGCAGCTGTTGCCGTTCGGGATCGAGGCGCAGGCGGCGGAGGATTTGCGTCCGACGATCACGACGGCCACCGCGCCCGCGCAGCTGGGCCTTTTCAATCGCCAGATCGGCGCGGTTTTCCGGGGCGATTTCAAGCCTTATGTCGATTACGCCGCCAATTACCGCGCGCCGTTGTTCGAGTACGCGCTCGGTGTCGTCAATGGGAGTTATTCCAACAAGCTCGACAATAACAATGGCAAGGCGGTGGTGGCGCGCACCGCTTTCACGCTGCCGGTCGATTACGCGAGCTGGTTGCGCGAGCTGAAATTCGGGCTGTCGCTCTACAAGGGGTCGAAGAACGTGGCCGGCGCGGGCGGGGGTAATCTCGACAGCCACGGACGCCAGGATATCTACGGTTTCGATATTTATTACAACCACGCGCCTTATGGCGCGACTTACGAGTACTGGCAGGGCCGCGCGGATTTCGCCAATGTGAATGGGGTGGGAACGGGCGAGGCGCGCTCGGTCGGGCATACGCTCACGTTGTTCTATACCTTCGGCGACCAGTTCTTCAACAGTATCAAGTCGGCGGCGAAGTTCGACGATTTCTGGCCGCAGTCGATCCAGTCTTATTACCGCTTCGACTATTACAACCCGAACAGCAAGGGCGATTTGCTGAATACGCCGGGGCATGGTTTCGATACGGTGCGCATCCATACGCTGGGCTTCAATTGGTTCTTCGCCCAGACGACCAAGCTGCAAATCGGCGTCAATCATTACGATTACAAGCACGAGACCGCCAGCCGCAAGGACTACAACGAATTCCTTGCACAACTTCAATACACCTTCTGACCGACACACCGGAGAAATTCGCATCATGAAGAAACTGTTTTATGGCCTCCTGGGCGCACTGACCCTCGGACTCAGCCTGGCTGGCGGGGTATCGTCCGCCGCGGAGAATCCGAAGGAGCTGAGGATCGCCATTTCTTCCGCCGGCGTCGGCGGCAAGCCGAAGTTCGGCGGTTCCTGGGTCGCCAACGTGCATCTGAAAGGATTGGTGGAAAGGGAATTCGAGAAGGACGGCATCAAGGTCGTCTGGTATCTGTTTCCCGGCGCGGGGCCGGCCACCAACGAAGCCTTTTCCAATAAGAAGGTGGATTTCGGTCTTCATGGCGACCTGCCGATGATCGTGGGCCGCGCCACCGGCCTGAAGCACAAGATCATCATTGCCACGGGGCGTTTCGGGCCGCTGTATTTCGTCGTGCCCTCCGGCTCCACGGCAAAGACCATCGCGGATCTCAAGGGCCAGAAAATCGGCAGTTTCAAGGGCACCAACCAGCAGTTGGTGCTGAGTCGCCTGCTGAAACGCAACGGGTTGGCCGAAAAGGATTTCCGCGTCATCAACCTGGATGGTTATGCCTCGCGCACTTCGTTGGCGACCGGCGACATCGGCGGCACGATCACCAGCCCCTGGAGCCTGGAGGCGCGCGGCGTCGCCAAGCGCATCCTGGAAGTCCGCGACGACAAATTCATCAACACGCCGGTGACGATCTGGGTCGGCGAGGAATTCGAGGCGAAATATCCGCAGATCGTCCAGCGTTTCGTCAACGTGCTCGTCAAGGAGGCGCACTGGAGTTCGCTGGAAGAAAACCGGGAAGAACAGTTCCGGCTGTGGACGCAGAGCGGCAACCAGTACGCGGACTACAAGAACGACTGGGAAGGCTATGCGCTGAAGGATCGCCACAGCCCGCTGCTCGATGAGTATTACATCAGCACCATCAAGAAGTCGGTCGAGGAATGCAAGGAATTCAAGTTGATCCGCAAGGATGTGACGGTGGACGACTGGATCGAACCGAAATACCTCAATACCGCGCTGAAAGAGCTGGGGTTGGAGAATTTCTGGCCACGGTTCGATGCGCAGGGCAAGCAGATCAATTGAACGAACGAAAAGAGTATTTCCATGTTCCCGCGCAGGAATTCCCGCAGTCATCCTGTCTCCCGGCGCGGGAGCGAAAGCCGCAAGGATCACAACGAAATCCAGGCTCAGCTTCAATACACCCCCCCACCCCCTCCCGGAGAGTTTGCATCATGAAAAAGTTGTTTTACGGTCTGCTGGGCGCGCTCGGCCTTGGTCTCGGCCTGGCCAATGCCGCGCCCGCCGCGGAGAGCCCGCAGGAACTGAGGATCGCCATTTCTTCCGCCGGTGTCGGCGGCAAGCCGAAGTTCGGCGGTTCCTGGCTCGCCAACGTACACCTGAAAAGATGGGTGGAGGAGGAATTCGAGAAGGATGGCATCAAGGTCATCTGGTATCTGTTTCCCGGCGCGGGGCCGGCCACCAACGAGGCCTTTTCCAACAAGAAGGTGGATTTCGGCTTCCACGGCGACTTGCCGTTGATCGTGGGCCGTTCCACCGGCTTGAAGCACAAGATCATACTTTCGACAGGGCGTTTCGCGCCGCTGTATTTCGTCGTGCCTTCCGGTTCCACGGCAAAGACCATCGCGGACCTCAAGGGCCAGAAAATCGGCAGTTTCAAGGGCACCAGCCAACAGTTGCTGCTGAACCGCCTGCTGAAACGCCACGGTCTGGCTGAAAAGGACTTCCGCGTCATCAACCAGGACAGCTACGCCGCGCGCACTTCGCTGGCGACCGGCGACATCGGCGGCACGATCACCAGCCCCTGGAGCCTGGAGGCGCGCGGCGTCGCCAAACGCATCCTGGAAATCCGCGATGACAAGTTCCTCCACACGCCGGGAACACTCTGGGTTGGCGAGGAATTCGAGGCGAAGTATCCGCATATCGTCCAGCGCCTCGTCAATGTGCTCGTCAAGGGAGCGCACTGGAGTTCGCAGGAGGAAAACCGGGAGGAACAATTCCGGCTGTGGACGCAGAGCGGCAACCAGTACGCGGACTACAAGAACGATTGGTCAACCTATGCGCTGAAGGATCGCCACAGTCCGCTGCTCGACGAGTATTACGTGAACATCATCAAGAACTCGGTCGCGGAGTGCAAGGAGTTCAAGCTGATCCGAAACGATGTGACGGTGGACGACTGGATCGAGCCGAAATACCTCCATGCCGCGCTGAAAGAGCTGGGGCTGGAGAATTTCTGGACGCCGCTCGACAAGGAGGCAAACCCCGTGAAATAGCCGGAGAGCGCCCCGCCAACCCGAATCGTTTTCAACCTCGAAACCGGGCGGCGAAAAACGTGGAGTCATTCCCGCGCCTTTCCGCCGCCCATCCACCAGGAAACCCCATGTCTTCCTTCCTCGCGCAAGCGCCATGCATCACCGGGAACCGCTCATGAACGCGCCCCCCAGGCGGCCCATGTTCGGCTGGATCGTTTTGCTCGCCTGCTTCGGGGGGTTGGGCATCGGCATCGCGCGGGTGGCCACGTCGCTGTATTCGATCGAATTGCAGGCGTCCGAATTCCAGCTTGGCCTGATCGCCGCCGCGCAGAGCGTGGGCATTTTGTTTACGAGTTTGCCGGTCGGCATCCTGGTGCAGCGCCACGGCCCTTTCCTGCCGCTGTGCATCGGGAGTCTTTCCTGCGGTCTGGTGTATGCGATAACGCCCGCCGTGCCGAACATCTGGTTCCTGATCCTTTGCACGACACTGGTCAGCGTGGCCATGCCCATGCGCTTCATCTCGCTCAACACGATTTTCTTGCAGCAGACGAAAGCTGTCGGCGCGGCGCGGGCGGGCTGGTTCCGGGGGGCGCACATGACGGGATTCTTGCTGGTCGGGCCGGTGCTGGGGGTGTTCCTGCTCGAACGGTTCCGGTTTTCCGGCGCTTTCCTTGCCATCGCCCTGACCTTCCTGGCGACGTTTTTCGCCGCTTTCCGCGCGGTCGACCGGCACAGCCGGATGTCGCAAGGCGACGGAAAGCGTCCGGTATTGGGATGGAAGGAGATCACGAGCCAATTGCGTCTGTTGTTCGCCATGCCGGCGTTGGGGCGCACGAGTTTGTATGAGTTTTTCACGCAGTCGATAACGTCTTTTTTCGGTTTTTTCATCGTGGTGATTGCCTTGCGGAATTACCACTTTTCCAGTCACGACGCGGCAATGCTCCTGACCCTGGAAGGGGGGACGTTCGTCACGGCCCTGTTTTTGTCCGGGGCGCTCTTGAGCCGCTGGGGGGCGAAGCGTTTCTATCAGCTGAGTTTTTCGTTATTGGCCACCGCCCTGCTGCTGCTTGCGCCGCAAAAGGGGGCGCTCTTGCTGTGGGCGGCTTCCGGCTTGCTCGGCATCGGGCTGGGCATGGTGTACATCGCCAATTTCATCGCTTATGCCCGCATCGGGGAGACGCTCGGCATGGGCAGGGTTTCGGGGATTTCCGGTCTGATTGGCCCGACCGGGGGTTTCACGGGCAGTCTGCTCGGCGGCTGGCTGGGCGGGCTATGGGGCTTTCAGACGCTCTTTTTACCGATGGGGCTGGTTTGCCTGCTTTTCCTCTGGCAGGTCAGCCGTCGGGGGAGCGGGAAGGCCACGGGCGACGACGCGGAAGAACTGGCGAGCGAAACGTCCGGCATTTCATCTTTCGAGGAAGGTGCGACATGAATACACAGATTCTTTCTTTTTATTCTCCCGCGACCGTCCTGGCCGGGAAGGCGTGGAGGCAGGCGCTGGCGCGCGTGGTCAATGCGGTTTCCCGCTTCGCGCTGGCTCTGTCGTTTCCGCTGGCGCTGTTGGGGCTGTGGCAGCTCGCGCACGCGCTGGAATGGGTGCCGGCACAGATTCTCCCCGGCCCGAGCCAAACGTGGCAAACCTTCTGGGATTTGTTCAGGGAGGACACGCTGCCGGAAGGCAAGTTGCTCTCCGACCATTTGTCCATCAGTTTGGCCAGGGTGGCCTGGAGCGTGCTCGCCGGGGCGCTGGCCGGGTTGTTGCTGGGCTTCGTCATCGGGTTGTCGCCGCGCGCCAGGGTCTATCTTCGTCCGAGTTTCGAGGTTTTCGCGCAATTCCCGGTGATCGGCTGGATTCCGCTTCTCATGCTTTTTCTGGGGATCGACGAGGCGCTGAAGATCGTCACGATTTCGTTTGCCGTCGCCGTGCCGGTGCTCGTCAATACTTACAAGGGATTGCTCGGTATTCCGCCCAGCCTGCTCGAAGTCGGCCGGGTCTATGAGTTCGACCGCTGGCAGGCGTTGACGCGCATCGTCATCCCGGCGGCGTTGCCTTCGATTTTCAGCGGTCTCCGGCAGGGAACGATGCAGGCGTGGTTGTCGCTGATCTTCGTCGAATTGCTCGCGTCCAGCGAGGGGCTGGGTTTCCTGATGATCTGGGCGCGCCAGCTGATGTACATGGACATCGTTTTCGTCTGCATCATCGCCATCGGGGTCATCGGCTATTTGCTCGACTGGACGTTGCGGCAGGTGGAAAGCTATTTCAACGCCTGGAATCCGAGAGGACTGTGAGCCATGAGCGCGAATGCCATCCGTGGATTCGATCCCAGGGCGCTGGCGCTGCCCGCCCTCATCATCGTGTTGTGGGAGATCGCCCATGTCCGCGGCTGGGTCGATACCCGGCTGATCCCCTCCCCGCCCGGCGTGGCGCAAACCGCCTGGCAAAGTATTTTTGCCGAGGATTTCCTGCCGGGGCTCTGGGAGAGTTTGTACCGCGACATCGCCGGTTTCCTCGCCGGGGGGGCGCTGGGCATCGCCACCGGCGTGGCGCTGGGAATGTCGCGCCCGCTGGAGGCCGCGATCAACCCGACGCTCAACGCGCTCAAGCAGATTTCGCTCTTCGCGTGGCTGCCGCTGCTCACGAGTTGGTTCGGCTATGACGACGGGGCCAAGATCCTGTTCATCGCCGCGTCGGTTTTCTATCCGGTCGCGGTGAGTACTTTCGAGGGGGTGCGCGCCATCCCGCGCGCGCAGTTGGAGGTCGCCCGCGTCTTCCGCTTCAACCGGCGGCAGTTGATCTTCCGCCTGCTGCTGCCGGGGGCCGCGCCCCGTATCCTCACCGGCCTGCAAATGGGGCTGGTGTTCGCCTGGCTGGCCACGATCGGTTCGGAATTCCTGCTGGCCAACTGGGGCAACGGCCTGGGCAACATCATCGTCCACGGACGCGAGGCGCTCGATGTCGGCCTGGTCATCTGGGGGTTGCTGATCGTCGGCGCGGTCGGCTCGATCCTCAACGCCCTGGCCCAACGGGCGGAAAACCGCCTGTTGCAGTGGCGCGGGGCGCGCTGATGGGCGCCGCCGCGCTTTCCCACCCAGGCCGGCCAGCCGTCCTCCGATGGCTGGCGGACGCGCTATGGACGTGCCTGTCCCTGCTGGCGCTAGCGGCGACGACGGGCGGCCTCCGCGCGCGTCATCCGTTATTACCACCCCTGAGCATTTCTTTTTCCCCTCCAGGCAAAGCGAGGCAATCATGACAACCACGAGACTGCAAATCGACAATGTCCGCAAGACTTTCCACTCCCGCCACAATCCGGACGCGGCTTTCGTCGCGCTCGCCGATGTGTCGCTCGATGTCGCCGATGGCGAATTCGTGGTGATCGTCGGCCCCAGCGGCTGCGGCAAATCCACTTTGCTCGATTTGCTCGCCGGCCTCACCCGCCCGAGCGGGGGCAAGATCCTGCTCGACGGCAAGCCGATCACCGGGCCATCGCTCGACCGGGGCGTGGTCTTCCAGCAGTACGCGCTCTTTCCCTGGCTGACGGCGCAGGGCAACATCGAATTCGGCCTGGAGGCCAAGGGGGTGCCCGCGAAGGCGCGGCGCGAAACGGCGCTGCATTTCCTCGACCTCGTCGGGCTGGCCGATTTCGCCCACCATCATCCGGGCGAGTTGTCCGGCGGAATGAAGCAGCGGGTGGCGATCGCCCGCAGCCTCGCCTACGACCCGGAAGTCCTGTTGATGGACGAGCCTTTCGCCGCGCTCGACGCGCAGACGCGCGAAACCCTGCAATGCGAGCTGTTGCGCATCTGGGAGCGTTCGCGCAAGACCATCGTCTTCATTACCCACGGCATCGACGAGGCGGTCTATCTCGGCCAGCGCGTCGCGGTGATGAGTTCGCGTCCGGGCAGGATCAAGCAGATCGTGACCATTCCCTCGGAATTCAAGGCCGGGGAGGATTTCCGCGCCCATCCCGAATTCGGGCGGCTGCGCCACGAGATCTGGCTCTTGTTGCGCGAGGAGGTTTCCCGCGCGCAGGAAGAGAAACAGGAAGCGGGCCGGCGCCAGATGGCGCTTGCCGCCTGAGCCCTCCCCGCGCACGCGCACCGCCGGAGAACGTCCATGTCCGCACAAGAATCCACCCTGGAGTTGCCCACCGCCCGCGAGGCGGGAAGAAGTCCGGCCTTGCAGGCGGGGCTGCACGCCCTGCGGCGCGGCGGCGCGATCATCGCCTTCTTCCTGTTGTGGGAAATCGCGCCGCGCCTCGGCCTGGTCGAGGCGGCGTTCCTGCCGCCGATCAGTCAGGTGCTGGCGACCGGCTGGAAGCTCTTGCTGAACGGCCAGTTGCCGCAGCATTTCGCCGCCAGCCTCGTCCGCTCCGCGGCGGGTTTCGCCCTGGCGATCGTCGCGGCGATTCCGCTCGGGCTGGCCATCGGGCGCTATCGCCTGTTCGCGCAGGTGGTCAATCCGCTGCTGGAGATGTTCCGCAATACCGCCGCCCTCGCCCTGTTGCCGGTGTTCATCCTTTTCCTCGGCATCGGCGAGACCTCGAAAGTCGCCATCGTTTTCTACGGTTGCTTCTGGCCGATCCTGCTCAACACCATCACCGCCGTGGTGACGGTCGATCCGCTTCTCATCAAATCGGCGCGCGCCATGGGGCTGTCGCCCGTGCGCCTGTTCCGCAAGGTCATCCTGCCCGCCTCGGTGCCGACGATTTTCGTCGGGGTGCGGCTGGCCGGGGCGGTGTCGGTGCTGATCCTCATCGCGGCGGAGATGGTCGGCGCGAAGTCGGGACTCGGCTACCTGATCATCTATTCGCAATACAACTTCCAGGTACCGGAAATGTTCCTCGGCATCGTCTGCATCACCCTCGTGGGGCTGCTCATCAACGCCCTGCTCGTCACGCTGGAACACCGCCTCACCGCCTGGAAGCGCAACGGGGGCGAGGCATGAGGCCGGCGAGGTTCCTCGGCCTCGCCGCCGCCCTGCTGCTCGCCGTCGCCTGCGGCAAGGACGACGCGCCGCCCCAGGGCGGGACGGCGCTGGAGAAACTGACCTTCCGCCACCTCGGTTCGCCTGGGGCCGTGGATCTGATCGAGCTGGCCGAAGACCTCGGCTATCTCGCGCCGGTGAAGCTCGACTACGTCGGCATCTCCCATGGCGGGCCGCAGGGCATCCAGACCCTGCTGAGCGGCGACACCGACATCAGCAGTTCGTCCTTCAACAGCGCCATCGTGAAAGTGGTCGCTTCCGGCGCGCCGGTGACGGCGGTCATCGCCTCCTACGGCTACGACACGGAAGAAGACGCCTTCCTCTCGCAGGGCGGCTATTTCGTGCGGGAGGACAGCCCCATCCGTGGCCCGCGCGACCTGATCGGCAAGAAGATCGCCGTGAACGCCCTCGGCGCGCAGGCCGAGCTTTTCCTGAGCGAATACATGCGCCGGGGCGGCCTGGACAAGAAGGAAATCCGGCAGGTCGAGCTGGTCGTCGTCCCGCCGGTCAGCATGGAGCAGACCCTGCGCCAGGGACAGGTGGACGTGGCGCAGCTCTATTGGCCACCGGGCGGGCCGGGCGTGCGCAAGCTGTTCAGTTCGGAAGACCTGTACCGGCACTTCACCGCCGGCGCCTACGTCATGTCCAACCGCTACCTGCGCGAGAACCCCAATACCGCGCG
This sequence comes from Azoarcus sp., assembly GCA_031258035.1. Taxonomy (GTDB): domain Bacteria; phylum Pseudomonadota; class Gammaproteobacteria; order Burkholderiales; family Rhodocyclaceae; genus WRNU01. The sequence continues at coordinate 10,559 of JAIRNL010000294.1, forward strand.
CCACGTGCTCGGCGGCATCGCCAGGGCGATCGAATGGGCCAGAACCACGCCGCGCGCGCAGGTGCATGAGCGTTTCCGCCAGATCATCGCCGGGCGCGGGCGCAACGAGAGCGACAAGATCATCCAGTACTGGACAGGTTTCGGCATTCCCGCCAGGGGCGGCGTGCTCAAGGACGAAGATTTCCAGATCTGGCTCGACTGGCTCATCGAGGACAAGCAGATCGAACCGGGCGCGGTCGATCCGGGAAAAATCTACACGAACGCCTTCAACCCCTACGCACAACAAAGCGTCTCGCAAAAACCAGAAGACGCCCCCTGACCCCAACAGAGAGACCCCATGACAAGAACCGGCACACGAAAACGCCCCGGAACGCCCCCCCAACGGCAAAGCCTCGTCCATTGCACCGGGACGCGGCGGGGGAAGAACAGGGACATGAGACCGGCAAGGCTGCTCGCGCTCGCCGCCCTGCTGCTCGCCGCCGCCTGCGGTCGCGGGGACGGCGACGTCCCCCGGAAGGGCGGCGCGGCGGCGGGGGAGGCGGCACTGGAGACGCTGGAATTCCGCCATCCGGGTTCGCCCGGCTGGGTCACGCTGGAAGAGCTTGCCGAAGACCTCGGCTATCTCGCGCCGGTCAGGCTGAAGAATATCGGCATCTCGACCGGCGGGCCGCAGGGCATCCAGATGGTCCTGAGCGGCGATTCGGACATCAGCAGCCAATCCTTCACCGGGGCCATCGTCAAGGTAGTGGCCTCCGGCGCGCCGGTGACGGCGGTCATCGCCGCCTATGGCACAGCCAGGAACAACGACCTGGGCGGCTATTACGTGCTGGAAGACAGCCCCATCCACGGGCCGCGCGACCTGATCGGCAAGAAGATCGCGGTAAACACCCATGGCGCGCAGATGGAATTCATGCTGCGGGAGTACCTCGTGCGCGGCGGCCTGAACCGGGAAGAAATCGACTCGGTGGAGCTTATCGTCGTGCCGCCGGGGAGCACGGAACAGGTCTTGCGCCAGCGCCAGGTCGATGTCGCGCCGTTTTATTTCGGCATCGGCTCCGAGCGCGGCGGGGTCAGGCGACTGTTCCGGGACTATGAGCTATTCGGTTCGATCACGGTGGGCGCCTATGTGATGTCCAACCGCTTCCTCGCCGAAAAGCCCAATACCGCAAGACATGTGATCGGCGGGCTCGCCCGCGCCATCGAATGGACGAAAACGGCCCCGCTCGAAGACGTCCAGGCGCGTTTTCGCGGCATCATCGAAAAGCGCCAGCGCAATGAAAACGCGGCGATGGTCAAGTACTGGCAGGGAATCGGCCTGGAGAATTCACCGCACGGCCTGCTCGACGACAAGGATTTCCAGATCTGGGTGGACTGGCTCGTGAAAGACGGGCAACTCCAACCCGGAGAAGTCGATCTGCGCAAGGTCTATACCAACGCTTTCAACCCCTACGCGCAAAGCGCCCCGCAATGACCCGCCCCGCAACCACCGGAAAACACATTCCCCCTATCCTGAAGAAAGAGACCCCCCATGGCACAGGCTGGCGCGCTGGAAATCCGCAATCTGAACAAACACTACACCGTCAACGGCACGCCGTTGAACGTGCTGGAAAACATCAACCTCTCGATTCATCCCGGCGAATTCGTCACCATCGTCGGCGCGAGCGGTTGCGGCAAATCGACCCTGCTGCGCCTGGTCATCGGGCTGGACAACGAATACACCGGCGACATTCTCCTCGACGAGCGCCGCATCCGCGACACCGGGCTCGACCGCGGCATCGTTTTCCAGGAACACCGGCTGTTCCCCTGGTTGACCGTCAAAAAGAACATCGAGACGGGCCTGCTCAACAACACCCGTTTCAGTCCCGAGGAAAAGGAAAACTCGGTACGCGAGCACATCGCCCTCGTGGGCCTGGGCGAATTTGAATCCGCCTATCCGCACCAACTCTCGGGCGGCATGTCGCAGCGCGTTGCCATCGCCCGCGCCCTGGTCAACCGTCCCGAAGTACTGCTGCTCGACGAACCCTTCGGGGCGCTCGACGCCTTTACCCGCCACTTCCTGCAAGACGAGCTGCTGCGCATCTCCAGCGAGGAAGGCATCACCATGGTGCTTGTCACCCACGACATCGAAGAAGCCATCTATCTCGCCGACCGGGTCGTGGTCATGCAACCCAGGCCGGGACGCATCAAGCGCGTCGTCGACATCGACCTCCCGCGCCCGCGCCCGCGCAACGCGGACGCCTTCGTGCGCTACAAGGATGACCTGCTCGCCGACTTCGCCACGGGCGACCGCCCCGAAGACATCCTCGCCGGCGCGCTCGAACAACCGGCCTGAGCACACCGTCGTCATCCCCCCACCTTCACCAAGGAGTTTACCCATGGAAAAAACCGGCCCGCGCTTCAGTCCCGACAAACGCGCCTCGCTCGGCAAACTGCTCGGCATCGCCGCCGTCCCGGCGCTCGCCGCGCTCGTCCCCTCGCTTGCCGCGGCGAAAAAAGCGGCAAAAGCGCCCGAGATTCACATCGGCTACCAAAAAGGCACGGCCGTGCTCATCGTCTCCAAGGCGCGACGAGACCTCGAAACCGACCTCCAAAAAACCGGCGTCGCCAAAGTCGACTGGATCGAATTCCCGTTCGGCCCACCCATGCTCGAAGCCGTCACCGCCGGCGCCGTCGACATCGGCTCGGTCGGCGACACCCCGCCGATCTTCGCCCAGGCAGGCGGCGGCGACATCCTCTACGCGCTCGCCGTCCCCTCCAGCCCGCACGGCATCCTCGTCCCGGACGATTCGCCGATCCGCGCGCTCGCCGACCTCAGGGGCAAGCGCGTCGCCTTCGGCAAAGGGTCGAGCGCCCACAACATCCTGCTCAAGGCGCTCCGCTTCGCCGGACTCTCGTACCAGGACATCCAGCCCATCTACCTCGGCCCATCCGAAGCCACCGCCGCCTTCACCGGCGGCAAGATCGACGCCTGGGTCATCTGGGACCCGTACTACGCGCTGGCTGAAGAACAACTCGGCGCGCGCGTCATCGCCAACACCGAACAGACCCCCCAACTGGCCAGCCAATCCTTCTACATCGCCAACACCCATTTCGCCAAAGAGCACCCCGCCCTCCTGCGCGCCGCGCTTGACTCCGTCATCAACACCATCGCCTGGGCCGACAAACACCGGAACGAAGTCGCGGCACTGGCTGCCAAGAGCACCGGCCTGCCGCTGTCGATCCAGCAGCGCGCCTTTGCCCGCGCCCCGTTCAGCCATTCCGGCTTCACCGACGCCCTGCTCGACGAACAACAGGCCACCGCCGACGCATTCTTTGAACAGAAACT
>JAIRNL010000295.1 GCA_031258035.1 Azoarcus sp.
CGCAGGACCAGGCGGCATCGCGCCCTTCCGGGCCGCAGTCGCGCGGCAGGAGGCCGTTTTCGATGACGCCGAAGCGAAGCGCCGCCAGGGCCAGGCAGAAGAGCGCCGCGCCCAGTACCACGCCGAGGAGGGCGCGGTCGGACTCGCGCCGTCCGTCCGCCGGCACGGGGGTTTCCTGCCTATATGCAACGTTTGCCAAGAAAGAGGCTCCCAGAAGTATTTCGCCCCGCCGAGGCCGGAGGTGGGCGATAAACAAAAGCAGGACGCGTGTCAAGCGTGCGCCAATATAGTCAATATAATTTCTGTGTCATTTGCCACAGGCTGGCTTAGAATGCTGCCTACCGTACACTCCCCGCAACCGGCGTGCGTCCGCATGCGGCAAGAAGGCGAATTCTGGCACAGCTCTTCCGCGTGCTGTCCTCCGTCCCTTGCCCGACACGCGAAACCGCGCGCCCAGCGCGACAAACAATCATGAAAAAAAGAGTCCTGGTGTTCGTTTTCAGGCTGGCTATCGCCACCGCCATCGCCGTCACCGTGGCCAGCGCGCAATACCTCCTCTGGCAAACTTACGGACACAGCGGCAGCAAGCCGGACGAGTCGTCTTTCAGTATCAAGGGCTTCAGCTACAGCGGCTACCGGCTCGGCCAGAGTCCATTCACCGGGCCGCACCCGAGCACGACCGAGCTGGCGAGCGATCTCGACTTGCTTCGGCAGGAAACCGACAGCCTGCGCACTTATGGCATCTCCGAACTGCCCACGTTGCTTTCCCTGGCCAGCGCGCGCGACTTCCAGGTGACGGCGGGTATCTGGATCGACGATAACGAGGACAAGAACCAGCGGGAAATCCATGCCTTGATTGAAGCCGCCAACGAAATTCGCCATGTCGAGCGGTGCATCGTCGGCAACGAATTCCTGTATCGCGCCGATAACAAGGGAAAGGGCGCGCAGGCGTTCGAGCAGCTCACCGCCTATCTCCAGCAGGTGCGAGCCAGCGTGCGCAAGCCGGTGTCGACGGCGGAGCAGTGGCATATCTGGAAGAAATACCCGGAGCTTGCCGAGCATGTCGACTTCATCACTGTCCACATTTTCCCCTATCACGAGGGTATCGGGATCGACGATGCGGTCAGGCAGGCATTCGCGTTTTACGACAACATGGTCAAACTCTTTCCGGGCAAGAAGATCGTCATCGGCGAAATCGGCTGGCCGAGCAAGGGGCCGGTACGGGAGGCGGCAGAGCCCTCGGACGAGAACCAGGCCCGCTTCGTGCGCGAGTTCCTCTCCGACCCGCGCACGCCGATGCTCGATTACTTTTTGCTGGAGGCCATCGACCAGCCCTGGAAGATCGACGTCGACATGGGCGAAGGCTGGGCCGGCGCCTACTGGGGCATGTACGACGCCAACCGCAAGCCCAAATACCCGCTCACGGGCCCCATCGAACGCGATCGTCACTGGCCGGCCAAGGCGAGCCATGCCGCGATCGTCGCTTTCCTGCCCATGCTGCTGGCGGCCTTTTTCCTTCCTGGCTGGAGCATCGGCGGCAGGCTGTTTCTCGCCACGATGATCCAGGCGTGCGTGTCGACGCTGGTCATCGGCCTCAACGTGCCGGTGGAGTATTACCTGGTGCCCCAGCGGCAGCAGCGCGAGCTTATCGGCCTGGCTTTGATCATCGGCGCAACTTGCCTCACCATCGCCGTGTTGTTGTCGCACGGTTTCGAGTTCGGGGAGATCTTGTTCAAGCGCCGGTGGCAGCGCCGCTTCATGCCCCTGCCGCCGCATGCCGCCGGCGAACAGCCTTTCGTCTCCATCCACCTGGCTTGCTACAACGAGCCGCCGGAAATGGTGATCGCCACCCTCGACAGCCTCGCGGCGCTCGAATACGACGGCTTCGAGGTGCTGGTTCTCGACAACAACACGCGCGACGAATCCCTGTGGCGGCCACTGGAGAAACGCTGCGCCGAACTGGGGCCGAGGTTCCGCTTCTTCCACCTGATGAACTGGCCCGGTTTCAAGGCCGGCGCGCTCAACTACGGGTTGAAAGTCACCGATCCGCGCGCCGAGGTGGTCGGCGTGGTCGATGCCGATTACGTGGTCGATCCGCAATGGCTGGCTGTCCTGGTGCCGCACTTCGACAAGGGCGATGTCGCCGTGGTGCAGGCGCCGCAGGCGCACCGCGACTGGGAAAACCAGGCTTTCCGCCGCATGTGTAACTGGGAGTTCGACGGTTTTTTCCGCATCGGCATGCACCACCGCAACGAACGCAACGCCCTCATCCAGCACGGCACCATGACCCTGGTGCGCCGCCTGGCGCTCGAGGAAGTGGGCGGCTGGTCGGAATGGTGCATCTGCGAGGACACCGAGCTGGGCCTGCGCCTGATCGAGAAAGGCTATGACACCCGTTATGTCGACCGCGTCCTCGGTCGCGGGCTCACGCCGTCGGATTTCGCCGCGATCAAGAGCCAGCGTTTCCGCTGGGCGTTCGGGGCCATGCAAATCCTCAAGGCCCACCTGCCGAAGATGCTCGGCCCCGGCACGCTGAATTTCGCGCAACGCTATCACTTCCTCACCGGCTGGTTCGCCTGGTTCGGCGATGCCCTGCAACTGGTGTTCGCCTACGGCAGCCTGTTGTGGACGATCGGCATCCTCGCCCATCCCAAGGCGTTCAGCCTGCCGGTGGTGGCGCTCGCCCTGCCGGTGCTCGGCTTCATGGCCTTCAAGGCCGCGCTCGGCCCCATCCTCTACCGCCGCACCATGGCCTGCCCGTGGCGCGACATATTCGGCGCCTCGATTCTCTCGGTGGGGCTGTCGCACGCCATCGCGCGCGGGGTGTTTACGGGGCTCGCCAAGAAGAAAGGCGTGTTCGTCGTCACGCCAAAGGGATGGAAAGCCAAGGGCGCATTGGCATTTTTCGGGCCCGTTCGTGAAGAACTAGGCATGCTTGTCGCCCTCATTCTCGCAATCATGGCTCTTGTTTGGACACGCGGCGTCGGCGACTCTGAAACGCAGTTGTGGATCGGCATCCTTGCCCTGCAATGTATTCCCTACACGGCATCCATCGCTTGCCAGATTGCGGCTTACCTGCCGGAGCGGCGCGCATGCCTGCCCGCATCGAAGCCAGCGTCCCGGACGCCGGAGTCCCGAGTTGCGCCTGATGCCGTAAACCCGTCTTGAACCCGAACAGCCCCTTGCCGCCACACCATGAACCGAGGACGCTTGCATTTCCTGATCTATGGCTCCCTCACCCTGCTGGCCGCGGTTCTCGTGGTGATGCTCATCCTGCCGAAAGATGACACCAGCACTGCCGACGATGACGATGACGACGACGATGTCGATGCGTACATCATCCATGGCGGCCCGCCCGGCCAGTACGGGAAACATGACGCAATCGTGCCCATTCCCCACCCCGCGGAAAAAGACCGCCAGTCCGGCAAGGCGCGGCTCGGCGAAAAACTGTTCAACGACCCCCAACTTTCGGCCGATGGCACGATCTCCTGTGCAAGCTGCCACATCCTCGCCCAGGGCGGCGACGACGGACGCAAGCTCTCCCTTGGCGTGGACGGCGCGCCCGGCGATGTCAATGCGCCGACGGTTTTCAACTCGGTCTTCGGTTTCCGCCAATTCTGGGACGGGCGTGCCGACAACCTCTCCGAGCAGGTTGCCGGCCCGTTGCTGAACCCCGTCGAGATGGCGAGCAGCTGGGCCATCGCCATTCGCCGCGTCAAGGAAAACCCCGCCTATCTCGACGATTTCCGCCGCGAATACGGCGGCGAAATCAGCGAAAGGACGATCACCGACGCCCTGGTGCATTTCGAGTCGACCCTGATCACGCCGGATGCGCCCTTCGACCGTTTCCTCAACGGCGACGCCACGGCCATCGACGACGAAGCCAGGGAAGGCTTCCGGCGCTTCACCGATTACGGCTGCATCAGCTGCCACCAGGGCGTCAACGTCGGCGCCAATTTCTTCCAGCGTTTCGGCATCATGGGCGACTATTTCGCCGAGCGCGGCAACATCACCAAGGCCGACCTGGGCCGTTTCAACGTCACCGGCCAGGAAGAAGACCGCTACATCTTCAAGGTGCCGGGCCTGCGCAACGTCGCGCTCACGGCGCCCTATTTCCATGACGGCAGCGCCGCCACGCTCGACGAGGCGGTCGACATCATGGGCCGCTACCAGCTTGGCCGCGCCCTGTCCGACGAGGATCGCCGCTACATCATCGCCTTCCTCAACAGCCTGACCGGGAAATACCGCGGAGAGCCCTTGCAGCCATGAGCGCCGCCCCACGAACAGACAAAGAAGAATCTCCCGGCGACGAATCCCCGCCCATCGTCGAGAAGGCGCCCGACGCCGCGCCCCCGCCGTCGCACCGGAGCGGGCTCGGACAGGCCCTGTTCATGGTGCTGATCGCCGCGGTCACGCTGATATGGCTTTTCCACAATGCCAGCACGGTATCGCCTTCCACGAACCAGACTTATGGGCGCGAACTGCGCAGCCTGCGCCAGGCCGACACCCAGATATACAGCGATGTCCTGGCGACCCGCTTCGAACTCAACCGGAACTACGACAGCATCTCCAGGGGTCTCAACGACATACACGCCCTGGTCGAGAAGCTGCGCAACATCCCGCCCTTCCTGTTCCGGGACGACGCCCGCCGCATGGCCGACAAAGTCGAGAAATTCCATCATCTGTCCCAGCGCAAGAACCGGCTCATCGAGAGCTTCGTGCGCGAAAGCGCGGTCTTGAACAATTCGACCCGCTACTTCCCCACCGCGGTGAAAAAAACCGCCCGGATGCTCGCCAACCCGCAAATACGGGCCGAAATCGCCACCCTGAGCAACGATGTCATGACCTACACGGTGCTGGGCAGCGAAGATCTGGCGCTCGCCATCCACAAACGCATCGAAGCGATCGGCCACGAAAGCGAAAACCTGCCCTCCCAGATGTCCCTGGAAGTGAAAAACACCCTCGACCATGCAAGGATCATGGTCAGCTACAAATCGGCGGTCGAAGCCAGACTGCGCGAACTCGCCGTCATTCCCACCAACCACGCGAGCGAGCAACTCATCCAGTTCTACAATGCCAGCTACGCGCGGGCGCAGAACCGGGCCCAGGTCTACCGCGTGCTGCTCTTCGTCGTCGCGCTCGTGCTCGCGTTCTACCTGATACTGATCTTCGTCCGCCTCGGTCGCATCAGCCAGGCCCTCCAGGAGTCCAACCGCAGCCTCGAACAACGGATCGACGAACTGCACCGCTCCCAGGCCAAACTCAAGCTCTACGCCACCGTATTCACCAGCGCCGCCGAAGGCATGGTGATCACCGACGCCCGCGCCCGCATCCTCGTCGCCAATCCGGCCTTTACCACCATCACCGGCTACGCCCTCGACGAAATCCGCTCGCGCCCGCCTTCGCTGCTCAGTTCCGGCCGGCACGCGCCGACCTTCTACCACGACATGTGGAAATCCCTGGAGCGGCGCGGCAAATGGCAGGGAGAAATCTGGAACCGGCGGCGCAATGGCGACGTATATCCCGAATGGCTGTCGATCACCGCCGTGCGCGACGCCAAGGGCGACATCACCCATTACATCGGCGTATTTTCCGACACCACCGAACGCAAGCGCGACGAAGCCCGCATCCAGCACCTCTCGCTCCACGACTCGCTCACCAACCTGCCCAACCGCCTGCTGATGCAGGAGCGCCTCAACGAAGCCATTGCCCAGTCGCAGCGCCTCGACTGCCATACCGCGGTGCTCTTCCTCAACCTCGACCGCTTCCGCAACATCAACGACACCCTGGGCAGCGAACTGGGCGACGCCCTGCTCCAGCAAGTCGCGCATCGCAGCCAGAGCCTGCTGCGCGACACCGACACCGTCTCCCGGCTCGGCGGCGACGAATTCGTCTTCATCCTGCCCGACATCAACCAGCCGCAGGACATCGCCAGCATCGCGCGCAAGCTCCTCAACAGCATCGGTCGCCCCTATCTCCTTGGCGAGCACGACATCACCATCACCGCGAGCATCGGCATCGCCCTCTCCGGCACCGACGGCGGCACGGCGGCGGAACTGCTGCGCAATGCGGACGCCGCCATGAGCCGCGCCAAGGAAGACGGACGCAACAATTTCCGCTTCTACTCCGCCGACATGAACACTTCGACGCTCGGCGACCTCCTGCTCGAAAACCAGCTGCGTGGGGCGATCGAACACAACGAACTCGAACTCTTCTACCAACCCAAGATCGACGCCCTGACCAACCGCATGCAGGGCGCCGAGGCCCTGTTGCGCTGGCGCCATCCCGAACAGGGCATGATCCCGCCCGACCGCTTCATCCGCCTGGCTGAAGAATCCGGCCTCATCGTGCCGATCGGCGAATGGGTGTTGCGCACCGCCTGTCGGCAGATCCACGACTGGCGCGAAGCCGGCCTGCCGGTGGTACCGGTCGCGGTAAACCTGTCGGCCCAGCAATTCCTGCAAAGCGACCTGCCCGTGCTGGTTTCGGACTACCTTGCCGCCGCCTGCCTCGAACCCTGGCTGATCGAACTCGAACTGACCGAATCCATGTTGATGCGCAACGTCGACCGCACCGTCGACATGCTTGCCCGCCTGCGCGAAATGGGCGTGGGGCTGTCGATCGACGATTTCGGCACCGGCTACTCGTCGCTGTCGTATCTCAAGCAATTCGACGTCAACGCGCTGAAGATCGACAGAAGTTTCGTCTCCGACATCCACAGGGCCGACGCCGACGGCAAGATCGCCATCGCCGTCATCGGCCTTGCCCACGCCCTCGGCCTCGCGGTCGTCGCCGAAGGCGTGGAAACCGGCAAACAGCGCGTATTCCTGCTCGAACACGGCTGCGACATTTTCCAGGGCTATTTCTTCAGCCGCCCGATCCCCGCCCCCGACTTCGCCCGGAAACTCGCCGAACTGCGGCAAGCCGCGCCGGGGGGTTGATTGGACGGCGGGGGGATGGCCATCCCCCAATGTCCGGTCTGTACACGTAGCCATGCATGGCCTGGTGGCATACCTGGATGGGCCTCATCTGCGGATGGCGCCGGCGTTTCCGATGGCCGAACCGCCGCATGGATTGCCGTGTCGCCGCGCGCCTCGCCGTGACGGGGAGAGGGATTCAATGAGGCCGCAGGGACTGGATTTCTTCCCGCGTCAGGCCGGTGGCTTCCATGATCTTTTCAAGCGGCAAACCCATCTTGAGAAGATTGCGGGTAATGCCGAGCCGTCCTTCCTCCCGTCCTTCCTCCCGTCCTTTCTCCCGTCCTTTCTCCCAACCTTTCTTATCCGCCTCGCGCATCTTCACCGCGATGTCCCATTGCAGTTTTTCGCGCGATTCGGCCAGAAGCCGGGTGCGTTCGTCCTGGGAGAGTTCGGCCAGACGGGAGACCGCCTGGGCAATTTGCGGGTTCTTTTGGGCGAGCATGGTCAATTCCTCCTCTTTGCGCGCGTCCAGAAACTTCATCCACTGCCATTCCTCCGTGCCGTCTTCTTCCGGCGGCAGCTTGGGCAGTTCCAGCGTATCCACTTCCAGGAGATCAGTGAATTCCGAACCGGTCTGGCGATCATAGAGCACGTAGCGGTTATGGTAACTCTGGTTTTCGGGAACCTGGCGGTAATCGGTGATGAGGACACAGATCGAACGCTTGATTTCGCTGTAGTCCTCGCCCTTGCCGATCTGGCCCGCCACCATGCGGGCAAGGTAGAAGATGACGCGCTCGCGCATCCGCGGGTGTTCGGCCACCTGGATCTCGACATCCACGACCTTGCCGCCGCGGGTCTTCACCCGCACGTCCAGAATGCC
>JAIRNL010000078.1 GCA_031258035.1 Azoarcus sp.
CGCGATGCGCACCCGTTTGGCGCGCGAGGCTTCGCCGCTCAGCAACGTAACCGCCGATTTCGGCGCATCGCAGATTTCAGCCAGGAAGGCGCACAGCGCGGCATTGGCCTTGCCATCGACAGGCGGCGCAGCCAGGCGAACCTTGGCGGCATTGCCATGGCGTCCGGCGAAGCCGGTGCGCTTCGCCCCCGGCTGCACATGTAACGCAAGGATCAGGCTGCCGTCGTCGGACTCGGTCAGCCAGTCGCCTTCCATGTTCAGAAAGCCGGCGGCAAAGCCAGTACGCCCTGGCGCATCCATTCGAGCACCATCAGGACGATCTGCAGGACCACCAGCAGCGCCAGCGGCGACAGGTCGATGCCGTTGAACGGGGGAATCAGCCGCCGGAAAGGCGCGAGAAAGGGCCGGGCCAGCGCATCGAACACTGCCGCCGCGGGCGAGTGTTGCCCGACCCAGGACAATATCGCCGCAGCCAGCACGACGAAGAAGACCAGATATGTCGCCATGCGCGCGAGTCCGATGAGACCGAGCAGGGGGATGGCAGCCAGTGTTCCCGCCGATGCGCCGTACAGAGCCAGTTCGATCGTGGCGTAGAGCATCTGCGCAATCCAGGCAGGCAGCAGGCTCGCCATGTCGAGTCCGAATAGTCCGGGGATGACGCGACGCAACGGCATCACCGCCCAATCGGTGACGGCGATGACGAAGTGCCCGACCTGGTTGCGAAAGGGAATCCGCCCCCATTGCATGAAAAACCGCGCCAGCAAAGCCAGGGTGATGAAACCGAACGCCGTGCTGGCGATGAGAAGCACGATCTGGGTGACAAGCATGTTTGTTTCGTCCTTACGTCCGATCCTGGCTGAATTGTTCGCCCAGTTCCTGGCTGCGCGCGCTTGCCGCCGCCACCGCGCCGATCAGGGCATCGTACCAGCCGGCGGCGGCGAGATGGGCGAGCGCCGCAGCGGTCGTGCCGCCTTGGGAGGTCACTTTTTCGCGCAGCGCGGCAGGTGGGTCGTCCGAGGCCAAAGCCAGTTGCGCCGCGCCCAGCACGGTGTCGAGAGCCAGTCGCCGGGCGCTGGCTGCATCGAGCCCTTGTGCGAGGCCGGCGGCTTCAAGCGCCTCGATGAAGTGGAAGACGTAGGCGGGGCCGCTGCCGGAGATGCCGGTCACTGCGTCGAGCCTGGCTTCTTCGTCCACCCAGAGGGTGCTGCCCACCGCGGCGAGGATGCGTTCGGCGGTCTTGCGCCCGGCGGCGTCGACCGCCGGGGCGGCGTACATTCCGGTCACGCCGGCGCCGATCAGCGCCGGCGTGTTGGGCATGCAGCGCACCAGCCGGGTATGGGGGCCGCCCGTGCCGCCGAGCCATCGTCCGATGTCAGCCAGACGCAGGCCGGCGGCAATGCTGATGACCAGCGTTTCCTGGAGCGCGCCAGCCAGGGGCGCGAGCGCCGCTTTCATTTGTTGCGGCTTGACAGCCAGCACGAGCGCGTCGCTGTGCCGCACGTCGGCATCGGGGGCCGCCATCGTGTGCACGCCGAAGCGCGTCCGCAGCCGCTCGCGGGTGGCGGAAGCCAGTTCGATTACGTGGATGTCGGCTGCCGCGAAGCCGCGCCCGAGCAAACCGCCGATCAGGGCGCCCGCCATGTTGCCGCCGCCAAGAAATGCAATTTTCATTTTGTGGAGAAACTCCCGTTCAGTTTTCTGCCGTGCTCGCCGTTGCTTTCTGGCGCGCGCCGAAAATGGCCGTGCCGACCCGCACGATGGTCGCCCCTTCGGCGATGGCCGTTTCGAGATCGTGCGACATGCCCATCGACAGCGTATCGAGCGCGAGCCCTTCCGCCGTCAGCCGTTCGCGCAATTGACGCAGCGCCGCGAAACGCCGCCGCAACAATACCCGATCTTCACCCGGCTCCGGAATGCACATCAGGCCGCGCAGATGCAGGCGCGGCAGGGCGGCGACCGCCCGGGCCAGGGCCGGGGCCTTTTCCGGCGCGACGCCGTGTTTGGTCGTTTCGCCGCTGATGTTGACTTGCAGGCAGACCTGCAAGGGCGGGCGGGCGGCATCGCGCCGCGTCGAGAGCCGTTCGGCGATTTTCAGGCGGTCGATGCTGTGCACCCAGTCGAAAGTGTCGGCCACGAGCTGTGTCTTGTTGCTTTGCAGGGGGCCGATGAAATGCCATTCCAGCCCCAGCCCGGCAAGCGCCGCGGCTTTTTCGGCGCCTTCCTGGGCGTAGTTCTCGCCAAAGGCGCGCTGCCCGGCCTCGAAGGCCGCGCGCACATGCGCCGCCGGCAAGGTCTTGCTCACAGCCAGCAGGCGCACAGAAGCCGGATCGCGCCCGACGGCCCGCGCCGCGGCGTCGATCCGCGCATGAACCGTGCGCAGATTGCTAAATATCACCGCCATGCCTTCGGTTTTTTTTGCCTTTGAATTCATGGGCCGGCAGTATACACCGACGTTATCCGGCGCTTTTCCCGCGCGTATTTTTTCCAGCCAGCGCGCTATTTCCGCAAAGTCGATAAACCCATGGACATTACCGAACTGCTCGCCTTTTCCGTCAAGAACCAGGCATCCGACCTTCATCTTTCCGCCGGTCTTCCCCCCATGATCCGCGTCAACGGCGACGTGCGCAGGATCAACCTTCCGCCGATGGAACACCAAGTCGTACACGCGCAGGTCTACGACATCATGAACGACCGCCAGCGCAAGCAGTACGAAGAAACCCTGGAATGCGATTTCTCTTTCACCATTCCCAACCTCGCGCGCTTCCGGGTCAACGCCTTCAACCAGGAGCGCGGCGCGGCGGCCGCATTCCGCACGATTCCATCCAAGGTGCTCTCGCTCGAGACGCTCGAGTGTCCGAAGATTTTCACCGACATCGTGGAACAGCCGCGCGGCATCGTCCTCGTCACCGGCCCCACCGGCTCGGGCAAATCGACGACCCTCGCGGCGATGATCGACCATATCAACGACAACTCGTTCGCCCACATCCTCACCGTCGAAGACCCCATCGAATTCGTCCATGAACCCAAGCGTTGCCTGATCAACCAGCGCGAAGTGTTCCGCGACACCCTTTCGTTCAACAACGCCTTGCGCTCGGCCCTGCGCGAAGATCCCGACGTGATCCTGGTGGGTGAGCTGCGCGACCTCGAAACCATCCGCCTCGCCCTCACTGCGGCGGAAACCGGCCACCTGGTGTTCGGCACCCTGCACACCTCGTCGGCCTCCAAGACCGTCGACCGCATCGTCGATGTCTTTCCCGCCGCCGAAAAGGAAATGGTGCGTTCGATGCTGTCGGAATCGCTGCGCGCGGTCATTTCGCAAACCCTTCTCAAGACCAAGGACGGTTCGGGCCGGGTGGCGGCGCACGAGATCATGATCGGCACCCCGGCGATCCGCAATCTGATCCGCGAAAACAAGGTCGCGCAGATGTATTCCTCGATCCAGACCGGGCAAAACCACGGCATGCAGACGCTCGATCAATGCCTGACCAGTCTGGTGCGGCGCAACATCGTTGCGGCGAGCGAGGCGCGGCTGAGCGCGCAAAACAAAGAAAGCTTCTCCGCCGCCTGAAAAAACGAAAAAACAACCAGGGAAGGCAGCCATGGAACGAGACCGGGCCCTCAAATTCATGCAGGATCTGCTGCGCCGGATGTTGCAGAAAAACGGCTCGGATCTTCTGATCACGGCGGGTTTTCCTCCCGCGATCAAGATCGACGGTCGTGTCGTGCCGCAGTCGAACCAGCCGCTGTCGCCGGTGCACACCGCGGAGCTGGCTCGCGCGGTCATGAACGACCGGCAGGCCGCCGAATTCGAGGCTTCCAAAGAGTGCAATTTCGCCATTTCGCCCGCCGGCATCGGGCGCTTTCGCGCCAACGCCTTCGTGCAGCAAGGCCGGGTCGGCCTCGTGCTGCGGACGATCTCGAACAAGATCCCCACCCTGGATGAACTGCGCCTGCCCGCCATTCTCCAGGAGATCGCCATGGCCCAGCGCGGACTGGTGATCTTCGTCGGCGGCACCGGCACCGGGAAGACCACCTCGCTTGCGGCGATGGTCGATTACCGCAATGAGCATTCCTACGGTCACATCATCACCGTCGAGGATCCGATCGAATACGTCCATGTGCACAAGAACTGCGTCATCGAGCAGCGCGAGATCGGCATCGACACCGATTCCTGGGACGCGGCGCTGAAAAACACCTTGCGCCAGGCCCCGGACGTGATCCTGATGGGCGAAATACGCGACCGCGAAACCATGGACTACGCCATCGCCTTCGCCGAAACCGGCCACCTCGCCATGGCGACCCTGCACGCCAACAGCACCAACCAGGCGATCGACCGCATCATCAACTTTTTCCCCGAGCAGCGGCGCACGCAACTGCTGATGGATCTCTCGCTCAACGTGCGGGGCATCATTTCGCAACGCCTGCTGCCGCTCAAGGGCCAGAAGGGCCGGGTGCCGGCGGTCGAGATCATGCTCAATACCCCGTTGATCGCGGATTTGATTTTCAAGGGCAATATCCCGGAGATCCGGGAAGTCATGAAACGCTCGCGCGAACAGGGCATGCAGACTTTCGACCAGGCGTTGTTCGATCTCTACGAAGCCGAACAGATCACTTACGAGGACGCGCTGCGCAGCGCCGACTCGGTCAATGATCTGCGCCTGCAAATCAAGCTTTCCAGCCGGCACAGCCTCCCCGGCGAGCTTTCCGACGCAGCCAGGAAACTCGATATCGCCTGAGCGCGGGGAGCCATGGCCCGCGCGGCGACGGGAAGATCATGTCCGGGCCGCCCGATGTGATGCGTTGCTGCCTCACAAAAATCATGTGCCCCAGACTGTCACCGGCATCCCGTCGAAGGCCTCCGCCCGCAGCCAGATCCGCTCATCCCAGGGGCGGCCCGATTCGCGGTCGAAGATGAACAGATGGGCTTCGTCCGCCCCGGCCCGTTTGGCGTAATCGACCGTCTGAGCCAGGCCGGTCTCGATCACCGTTTCCAGCGCGCTACGCAGCAGCTTCAATTCGATCACGATGCGCTGGATCGGCCCGAACAGCCCCTGCTCCGCGTCGAGCGGCCATTCGATGAAGAGGTCGGTGCGTTTCCTGCCCAGGCCGTATTCGCGGT
>JAIRNL010000092.1 GCA_031258035.1 Azoarcus sp.
CGTGGTCGGCGGCCTGGTCATCCTCGCGGTCAATTTCGACAAGGTGCCGGGGGCGATCGCCCTGATCTTCGAGAGCGCCTTCAGCGGCCATGCCGCCGTTGGCGGCTTTACCGGGGCAAGCATCGCGGCGGCCATCCGTTTCGGCGTGGCGCGCGGCCTTTTCTCCAACGAAGCCGGCCTGGGCAGCGCCCCGATCGCGCACGCCACGGCCATCGTCAAGAATCCGGTCAAGCAGGGGCTACTGGGAATGGTCGATCCCTTCCTGGACACCATCGTCATCTGCTCCATTTCGGCGCTCGTCATCCTGAGTTCGGGGGAGTGGACGACCGGCACCGAGATCCGGCTCGGCCCGGAAGATGCCAGTACCGTTGCCGTTGCCGCCGGTCTGCGCGGCGAAGCCGCGCCATTCGACATCACCGCGCCGGAAAGTGGTGAATTGATCATCGCCCAGAAAAAACGCATCACGGCCGAGCACCTCCAGAAAATGGAATCTGCCGGAATCCGCAGCCTGACGGTTCCGGATGAGTTCATCCTGGGCCGCCTCATTGTCCACAAGATCGAGAAGGACGGCCAAACACTGGCGAAAACGCGCAGCGAGATCAACAAGGACTTACTGGAGGCGCTGCGCAAGGCCCAGGTGAGCGAATTGCTGACGACGCACAGCGCGGGCACGCTGACCGCGCGCGCTTTCCACAATACCCTGGGCATTGCCGGCTCCTGGCTCGTCACCGTCGGCCTCGTCCTGTTCGCCTTTTCCACCATCCTCGGCTGGTGCGTATATGGCGAGCGTTGCGCGATCTACCTTTTCGGCCACAAGGCGGCGCTGCCCTATCGGGCCGTCTTCACGCTCGTCGTTCCCGTCGGCGCCATTGCCAAGTTGAGCCTGGTGTGGGATCTTTCCGACCTTTTCAATGGCCTGATGGCCATCCCCAACCTCATCGCCCTGCTATTGTTGAGTCCGGTCGTTTTCCGGCTGGCTCGGGAATATTTCGACAAGCACAAAAACGAAAAGGATTGAGGGGCGCTTCGCGGCTGCCCTCTTCGCACAATGGATTCCACCAGTTTCATTCAACGATTTTTGCTGGAAAACCTCGGTATACGCGGCAGCATCGTCCGCCTTGCCGATGTCTGGCAAGCCATGCAGCGCGGTCGCGCCTATCCGGACGCCGCTGCCAGGCTGCTTGGCGAAATGGCGACCGCCTCCACCGTGATCGCCGGCAATCTCAGGCAGCCGGGACGGCTGACTTTCCAGATCCAGGGGCATGGGCCGGTCAGCCTGCTCCTGGTCGATTGCACGAAGACGCTCAACCTGCGCGGCTTCGCCAGGGCCGACGACTGGGTCACCGACATCGGCCTGCCGACGCTGATCGGCGCTGGCCACCTGCAACTGAGCCTGGAGACGGCGGAACTGGCGCGGCCCTACCAAAGCCGCGTTCCCCTCAGGGGCGCCAGCATCGCCGAAATCTTCGTGCATTACCTCGAACAGTCCGAGCAGCAGCCAGCCGGTCTGTGGCTCATCTGCGAAGCCCACGCCAGCGCCGCGCTTTTCGTGCAGAAACTCCCTGGCGCCGAAGCCAGGGACGCCGATGGCTGGGCGCGCATCTCCACGCTGGCTGGCACCGTGCGCGGCGACGAACTCCTCACGCTCGACCCCGCCACCATGCTCCGCCGCCTCTTCGCCGAGGAGGACGTGCGCCTCTACCCCGCCCGCGCCGTCACCCACCACTGGCCGCCAGAACCGGAAAAGATCGCCGCCATGCTGCGGGCCATCGGCGAAAGGGAAATCCGCGCCGTGCTCGCCAAAAGCGGCGAAGTCGTGGTCAATGACGAATTCGCCAACCATATTTATCGGTTCGATGGCGAGGCGGTCGACGAAATCTTCCAGCCGCGTACCTTGCACTGACCTCTCATCCCGCCGGGAGGCCGCGACCGGCGGGACGGATTCATTCTTCTCCGGGGCCGTCTTCCTTTTTCGCCCCGCGCAACAGGCTCAGGACCATGCCAGCCAGCAAGGCCACGCCCGCGAACAGGACGGCCCAAAGCACGATCCCGCTACTGCCGGTTCCGCCGCCGGTTCCGCCGGTCTCGCCGGTCGGCGGCGCGTTTGCCGCTACCGTCGCCGAAACGGTTTCGGTGACATGGGCGCGGCCAAGCCGACCCGATAAAGCCGCCTGTTCGATGTCCATCGGCACCAGCGCCGACAGCGGCAAATCCGCCGCGCGCGCCTCGGCGCGGCCGATGGCCAGCCGGTACGGCCCCGCGCCGCGCGCAAGGAAAGTCAGGTCATTCGCGCGAAGGGCAAGCCTGATGGCTGGCGCTTTGGCGCCCAGGCCGCCGCCACGGGGATCGACCTGCAAACGCAATTGCCTGACAGGAACGCCGGGAAGAGCGAGGGTTTCTTCAACCTGCTCGCCAGTACTTGCCAACAGACGGTAAACCACGCCGCTGGCAAGGGTTCGCCAGGGGTTTTCTTCCCGTGTTTGCCCCTGCGCCCGTTCGCGGCGCCGGCCCCTGAGAACATCGCGGACACGGCGCTCGCCATGGAGGATTTCCGCAACCAGCGGTTTGCCCTTCGCCGCCGATGCGTTCGTGGGCGGGAGCGGGGGCGGTTCGTCGCGTCCGGAAAAGATGACGGGAGCCAGGGTGTTGGGCTCGTCCATCACGATCGACACCTGCTCCAGCGGCAGGCTCAGGGGAAAGCGCCAGATGAACTCGCCTTCGCTTCCGGGAATCGCTTCGCCGGCAATAGGGGGCGACCACGCGAACGGCACGTCTCCGACGTCAGTCACCGTGCCCGTGAAACGCGCGCCGCGCACCCCGGGGGCCTGTTTCGCATCCTGCCAGAGCAGTCTCAGGTAGCGGGCCTTGCGCCGGGGCAGGTGGATTTCGCGTTGCGTAATGCTCTGTCCGTCGAAATTCAGCTGCACGAGCTGACCCTGGCCCCAATCGAACCAGTGTTCGAGATCGTTGCTCCCTTCGATGACGAAGCGGAAAAACCCTTCTTTATCGCCCGCCCAGTCGAGGGAGAGGCGTTCCGGCACGAAATCGGGCGCGCCCGCGTCGAGCAGCCAGCCGCGCAGGATTTTCTGGGGCGCGGGCGCGGCGGCGCCGGCGCGCTCCAGGCGCTGCGTCGTGTCCGCGACTTCGATTTCCACCGTGCCGCTGGCGTCGCGCCTGATTCGCAGGCCGTTGTCGCGCACGAGATCGGGAAGCGCCGCATCATCGCCGCCGGGGGCGACTTCGTCGGCATAAAGTGGAAACAGGCGCGCGACCGCCACCTGCTGTTTCCGGGTGTGATGCGTTTCCCGCCGCGTCAACGCGAAAGGCAGCGTCTCGCCCTGGGCGTTGAAAACGCGCAGGTCACGCAAATCGACATGCGACGCCCGCCATTGCACGGAAACCGGGATTTCGGCGCGATACCAGGTTGCGTCTCCTTCCAGATCGATTTCCGCCTGATATTCATAATCGGCAATGTTTTCCGACGCCGCCGCGGCAAAGTTCATTCCCGCGACAAGCAATACAGGCAATACAACCGCAAATCCCGACTTCATGCGCGCTCCTGTCGTCCTGCTTCCGTTTTTGGCGGAAGCGGCGAGAAGTATCCAATGACCAGCAGCAGCACGCCCACGCCGATGAAAGAGATAATGCGCGCCAGACTGCCGTGATTGTCCAATTCGACGAAAAAGAGCTTCGCCACCACGACGGTGATCAACAGGGCGCCGGCCATCCAGACATGCCGCCAGCCCTTGCGGCTGCCGCCGATCATCAGCGCGAGCGCGAACAACGACCACACCAGCGACCAGCCAGCCTGCACTTCCGTTGATGCCGTCATGGCGCCGGAATGGAAAGGCACGCCGATCCAGGCATGCGCAACGCGGCAGACGGCCATGGTGATGAAAGCCAACAAAGAGAGGCCGCCCGCAACCGCGGTGATGTCCCTGGCCGGCCACGGACCCGCCCCGGCCTGCGACAAATGCGCGCGGCTCCAGCGCCAGCAGGCCAGCAAGGTCAGCAACAACCCCAATTCGAGCGGATTGAGTAGCGGCAGGTATGACAGCGGCGCGGCCTCGCCCGCGGAAAGCGCATTGGCGGCCCAGAACCAGGCCAGCATCGCCAGCATGATCGGGAGCGCGGCCTGGAAGCGGTATTCGCGCGCGAACGCCGTGAGCGGCCAGAACCGGTCGCGCCCGCCTCCAGCCAGCCACAGGTACAGGCTTGGCGCCAGGGCCCAGCCCAGCCAGGGCCAGGCGTTTTCCAGCCCCGCTCCGTCGCTTGCCAGGTAGTGAGCCAGGGCGTCATGCGCCGCCAACATCGACACGCCGACGAGGAGCCAGGCGCCCACGACGTGCGCGCCGCTCCGCAGCGTGGCGGGAAACAGATCCGCGAGGGTGCGCAAGGACACAAAATGCCCGATGAAAAAGGCC
>JAIRNL010000050.1 GCA_031258035.1 Azoarcus sp.
GCCTTGTCGTCCAGGATTGCCGGATCCACCTCTGCCACGGCCCAAATCCAGCCCTGGAATTCGGGGTTTGCGCGATGCGTCTCGATGCTGGAGGGCGCGGGGATGTTGCCGTCGTCATCTATCGCCGTCTCTATCCATGCCGCGATGGCTTCCTTCGCGTTTTCAATTGCTTCGTCGATGCCGCTGTCGGCGGCGGAGATGCACCCCGGCAAATCCGGCACCACCACGCCCCATGCGTGGTTTTCGTCGCCGGGTTCTATTGCAATTGGATACCTCATGGTTTCTCCATTTTTGCGGCTTATATGGATAGATAACTTTCCGGGGTGAGAGAGGGAGCCACGGTCGTCAATACTCGATACACGCCAGAAGCGCGATGTTGCGCGGGCGGCGGTTTCAGTAGGGCAGGGCGATGCCGGGCAGGAAGCCGGCGATGGCCGCGCGCTGGAAGAGGGCGATGGATCCCGCGATGGCGAGGTAGGGGCCGAAGGGGATGGGGGTGCTGCGTTCGAGGCGGCGCGTTGCGATCAGGCCGACGCCGATTACGGCCCCGGCGAGCGAGGCCAGCAGGATGGTGAAGGGCAGCATCTGCCAGCCCAGCCAGGCGCCGATGGCCGCCAGCAGTTTGAAGTCGCCGTGGCCCATGCCTTCCTTGCCGGTGATGAGTTTGAAGAGCCAATACACCGACCAGAGGGAAAGGTATCCCGCCATGGCGCCGATGACGGCATCGGGCAGGGGAACGTAGGTGGCGCGCAGGTTGAAGGCCAGGCCCAGCCACAGCAGGGTGAGGCTCAGGCTGTCGGGCAGGAGCTGGGTGTCGAGGTCGATGAAAGCCAGGGCGATCATTGTCCAGAGGAAGAGCAGGGCGCCGGCCATGGCCGGGGTGCATCCGAAATGCCAGGCCGCGTAGCCGGAAAGCGCCGCCGTCAGGATTTCCACCAGCGGGTAGCGGGGGCCGATGGATGCCCGGCAGTGGCGGCAGCGGCCCCGCAGGACGAGGTAGCTCACCAGCGGGATGTTTTCCAGCGCCGAGATGATGTGTCCGCAGTGCGGGCAGCGCGAGCGCGGTCTGGAGAGGCTGAGGCGTTCGCCTTCGGGGGCGTCGTCGCCGCGCAGCGCGGCAACTTCTTCTTGCCATTCGCGTTCCATCATCCTGGGCAGGCGATGGATGACGACATTCAGGAAGCTGCCGACGAAGAGGCCGAGCAGGGTGATGAACGGGATGAGGATGAGGGGATTGCTGAATTGGCCTGGCATGCGTTGGCGGGATCGGAAGGAGGTCAGACGGCCCCGCCGAGCTTGAAGATCGGCAGGTACATGGCCACGACCAGGCCGCCGATGACGACGCCAAGGAAGACCATTATCATGGGTTCGAGGAGGGTGGACATGGCGGCGACCGCGTCATCGACTTCGCGGTCGTAGAAATCGGCGACTTTGCCGAGCATGTTGTCGAGTTGTCCGGATTCTTCGCCGATCGATACCATTTGCACGACCATGGTCGGGAACATTCCCGAGTTCTGCATGGCGGTGTTCAGGTTCTGGCCGGTGCTGATGGCTGTCTGGATTTCGCGCGTGGCCAGCATGTACAGGTGGTTGCCCGAGGCGCCGCCCACGGAATCCAGGGCTTCGACCAGCGGCACGCCGGCGGAAAACATCGTCGAGAGTGTCCGCGCCCAGCGGGCGATCGTGGCTTTGGTGACGATTTCTCCCACGACCGGCAATTTGAGGACGATGCGGTCGACGGTGATTTGCATGGGCACGGAGCGTTTGTAGGTCGAGATGATCGCCGAGATGATGCCGAATATGGCGCCGAACATGAGCCACCAGTATTGGACGAAGAAGTCGGAAATGCTGACCACGACCAATGTCGGTCCGGGCAGGTCGGCGCCAAAGCTGGCAAAGACGTCCTTGAAGGTGGGAACGACCCAGATCATGATCACGGCGATGACGATCAGCGAGACGGCGATGACGGCGGCGGGATAGAACAGCGCCGATTTGATCTTGCTCTTGATGGCAAGGATTTTTTCCTTGTAGATCGCAAGGCGGTCGAGGATGGCGTCGAGGATACCGGCCTGTTCTCCCGCCGCGACCAGGTTGCAGAACAGTTTGTCGAAATGCACGGGAAACTTGGAAAATGCTTGCGACAGGCTGGAACCGGCTTCGATTTCGCCGCGCACTTCGTTGAGCAGCCGGCTCAGGCCCGGGTTGCCGGTGCCCTTGATCCCGATATCGAAGGCCTGGAGCAAGGGGACGCCCGAGCGCATCATCGTCGCCAACTGGCGGGTGAAAAGCGTGATGTCCTTGTCGGTCACTTTGTGGCCGCGGGACATTGCCTGCTTCTTGACTTTGGTGACGGTGATGCCCTGGCGGCGTTGCGAGGCCTTGACCACGGCGTCGCTGGCTGCCCGCATTTCGCCGCGCATGATCTTGCCGGTCTTGTCCTTGCCTTCCCAGATATAGAGGTTTTCCTTGCTGCCGCCTTGCGGGATTCGGGCGGCGCGGGATGCCGGTGCGGATGCTGTCGCCATTATTGGGTCACCTTTTGTCGCGTGCTTTCGCTTTCATTCATTGGTCGCGGCCAGGACTTCTTCGAGGGAAGTGACGCCCTGGCGCACTTTGAGCAGGCCGGAGTGGCGCAGGTCGCTGATGCCTTCCGCCTCGGCCTGGGCCGCGATGT
>JAIRNL010000059.1 GCA_031258035.1 Azoarcus sp.
CTCCCATCTCCCCGCATGAGACTCTCATGAAGCCCTCCCGACCTCAGTCCTCATCGGGGTTTTCTGACTAGGGGCGCGTCGTGGAGAAGCGAGCCGGTCTGTCCGTTCCCGCGTGATCGCGGCATCAACGGCAGGCCGGCAGCAACAAATCTTCCGGAATGGATGGTGTGCGATGCGAGTGAATCTCCAGACCCCTGGCTACTACGACGCGTCCGCGGCGGGTGCCGTGGGGCGTTGGCGCCGTCTCGGCGGGGCACTGTTGTGCGCGGCGGGGCTGTTGTGGCCGGCCCGCGCGGCGGCGGCGAACCCCATCACAATCACCGAGGCACGCCTCCTTCGCCTGGATGGCAATGGCAAGGTGGAAGAAGCTACCTTGCTGTTGAATCCCCGCGCGGAGAGCAGGACTTACGAGCTTCCCCAATTCCGCCTGGCGATGAAGGCCAGTTACAGCAATCCAGTCATGGCGTGGGAGCGCACCCGCGTGACTTTCACTAACCCCAATACCGGGAAATCCGCCACTGCCTGCACGGAGCAGGACGGAATCAAATGGACCGATACCGGGGGAGGTACCGGCACGACGGCGTCGGGTGAGTTCAATCTGTTTTATCATTTTCCAAAGCGTGTCCGACAGTCCTTGTTTGAATCGCTGCCAGCGGGCGATTACCAGATTACGATCCAGGCTTTTTCTGGCCACGGTACCGACAACGGCGTTCAGACTTGCGAAACCGCGTACAGCGACCCGGTCAAGGTCTTTGGCACTCTGACGCTGAAGCCTTTTCAGGAAGTCATCGCCGCCAAGGTCAATGGCGCGGCCTCCGCCCGCCTGCAAAAGGGTGAGAAGTTCGATGTGTATTTCACGCTGAAAAACAACCGGAGGAAGGATCTGGTGCCGGGATCGCGTGCCGGTGATCTCCCCGACAGCAGCGCAGGCGTGGACATGGTCGAATGGCTGGTCGCCTCCATGCCGCCCGTGCCGACCGTCGACAATCATGCGCCGGGGATGAATTGCTCCGAGCCGAAACCAGAAAACAAGAGTAATAACTTTGCCGGAACATTTTCCTCGGCCTTGCTGAAGACCGTGGATAAGCCTCCTGCCGTGCCAACGAATATCGCTTTCGGGACATATAATCTGTATTTGCGTGTGCATGATTACCTCTCGAACAGTATATGTACGGGGGATTACGGCGTTTCGCCGGTCTACGAATTGAAAAACGCCATCGTGGTGGAGCCGCAGGTGCTCTCCATCAGGGTGACGCCCTCGCAGTTGCTGCCGCAGCCGCCGCTGACGGTGGGCAAGAGCGATCTCGATGTGGTGTGGGAGGTGAGGTTTACCCACGCGGTCACAGGGGTGGACGCGGGGGATTTCAGGCTCGTCGCGCCCGGCGTCGACGCGCCCGGCGCGAGTGTCGAGAGGGTGAGCGGTTCGGGGAGCAGTTATCGCGTGGCGACGAAGGTTCCGGCGGGCAGCGTCCCGCCGAATCAGCTGGCCAGCTTGCAGTTGGATTTCGTCGATGACGATAGCGTCGTTACCGTGGCGGAGATGCGCCCCGTGGGCGGGCCGGGGACGGGCAATGGCGACTTCGCCGGCGAGACGCGGAGGTTGATCGGGACGATCTGCGGTGCGCCCAATGTGATCTGGTGTGATGATTTCGAGCGTTCGACGCTGGGGGCCGATAAGGCGAATCTGGTCGGCAACGGTTGGGTGGCGACGCTCGGGGGGGATTGCAATAATCATACGCCGTCGGGTGGATACTTGCCAGACGCGGGTGGCTGCGCGGGGATCGATAGTGATATCAGACCCTATTACGATTATGCCAAACCGCGCGCCAATGCCAGCCGCAGTATGTTCAATCGCTGGGAGAAACATACGGTAACGAGCAAGGCGATCGACCTTTCCGGGCTGCCCGCCGGGGCGGCGGTGGAATTGAGTTATTGGCTGCGGCGTGGCGCCAACTCTTTCGCCGAAGAACCCGATCGCTCGAATGATTATTTCCGGGTCGAGTATTTGGATAAGACCGGGAAATGGCAGGTATTGGCGGCGTATCGCAGCACGAATCTGTCCGCGGTGGCGGGCGAGGTATTCCGGCCGGTGTTCCAGTTGCCAGATGCGGCGCTCTGGAAAGGTTTTCAGTTGCGCTTCAGCCAGATGGGCGGTTGGGGCGCTTATTATGTTGTTTCGGGGGTCAATGGCAGCGATTACTGGTTCGTCGATGACGTGGTGCTGCGCCGGGTGGACGCGCCGCGTTATGCGGGGGGGTTCTGCGATAACTTTGAGGCGCCGGAGGCCAGCCGGAAGCAATGGTCGTTCAGCCACGAATACGAAGATGCCACGGAGGGCGAGAAGTGGCACTGGGGCGGGGCAGGGGGGAATTCCACGGCGGTTGCGGCGAATGATATGCGGGTTGGCGACGCAGGTGTGACCGGCGATGTTTATCCGGAGCACGGGTCGAAAACGCATTCCCTGTTCTTGCGTTGGAGTTATGTTGTGGCGTCCACTTTGCGCATCGACACGAGCGCCATGACGAAAGTGCCTGTCAGTTATGTGATGCAGCGCGGCATGAAGCATGCGCCGGGCAAGATCAATGGCGCGGTCGTGCAACAGGGTTGCGATAGTACGACTTCAAATGAAGGCAATGATTTTGTCTCCGAGTATTTCGGCAGTGATGGCGCGTGGCATGCGTTGCAGACAGTGAGGGGGGAGAATGCGCACGATATCTGCGGCCAGGACAAGAGTCATTCGACGGTGCTGACCGATGCCAGGGCGAAGCACGAAAATTTCCGCCTGCGTTTCCGGCAGATTTCCAAGGGCGGCTGGCAGGAAGGTAACAATTATTACGATTACTGGCTGGTCGATAACGTGTGCGTCGGCAGGGAAGGGAATGAGGGGTTTCCCAAGGCCGATCTGGAATTGAAGAAGACGCGGATAGGCGATCTGGTGCCGGAGGGCGTCGCCACGTATGTGCTGGGGGTGAAAAACCTGGGCCCCGATGACACGATGCGGGGGGATTTGCAGATTGTGGATACGCTGCCGGCGGGTTTGACTTTCCACGAGTTCCGGGGCCAGGACTGGTTCTGCGAGGTGGCGGGGCAGGTGCTGACTTGCAATTGGAGCGGCGAGCTGGCTGTGGGTAAGAGCGCGCCGGCGTTGTACATTTATGCGGAGGTGGCGGGGACGGCGATCGGCATGGTGAAGAATCGGGCAGAGCTTTCTTCCGGCGCGGTCGAGGATCCGAATCTGGACAATAACAAGGCCGAGGATGAGAGTCTGGTGGATGCGGTGTTTTTCCATTTCACCAAGGGGGCATGCCGGGACGGCGAGGTGATTGGCGGCGTGGATTCGTCGGCGAAGTGCAGCCTTTATCGGTTCGGCGGGTTGGCTGGCGAACTCAAGGGCGATATCCACATTACGCATGTGAACGGCGCGGGAACCCGTGCCCTGGCGTTTTCCGATATGAGTGAGACGGGGCTGAAGCTGCAATTCGCGCTGCGTTGCCTCGATCCGACGGGGCCGCCGCCGCAGGGGGCGGTCGAGGCTCTGTTCGGCGCGAGCGCGTCGCCGTCGCTGAGCCTGGGGGTGTGCGCCGGCCGCGACGATGCTTCCCTGCCCTGGAGTCTGGGGCTGGGGGTGACGATGGGGAAGGGGGAGGCGACGGCGGGCGGTGTCT
This sequence comes from Azoarcus sp., assembly GCA_031258035.1. Classification (GTDB taxonomy): domain Bacteria; phylum Pseudomonadota; class Gammaproteobacteria; order Burkholderiales; family Rhodocyclaceae; genus WRNU01. The sequence goes on from JAIRNL010000059.1 coordinate 3,666, forward strand.
ATGGTTTCCGTTATGCGGATGTGGGCCGGATGGCGCTGAACGCGCGCATTGAGGGGGATAGCCTCAGGCTGGGCAGGAGCGGCGCTTTTGTGCAGAAGCCTGCCAGGTTGGTGTTGAGTGATGTGGTGTGCGCGGACGGCGCGACCAATCCGGGTAAGCCGGCGGCGGATGGCGCGGCTTTCTGCCGGGCCGGGCAGCCGTTTTCGTTGAAGGTGGCGGCGCTTTCCGAGACGGGCGGCGGGGCGCCCAATTTTGGCCGTGAGACGGCGCAGAAGGGGGTTTTCCTGGAAAAGGTCTTGCTGGGGCCGGGAAATGGCCGCGATCCCGCCCTGGCTTTGCCGGGGTCGGGGCCGGGCGGTTTCACGGGCGGCGTGGCCACGATAACGGCGTCCTGGCCGGAGGTCGGCATTATCAAACTCTGGCCCCGGCTGGGCGAGTGGCGCGCGGACGGCACGCTGGTGTTGTCCGAGGATTATCTGGGCGCGGGCGATGTGCCGGCGGCCAGGCGCTTGCCCGTGCCTGTCGGGCGTTTTTATCCCGATCATTTCCAGACCGAGATCGGCGTCAGGGGGCGCATGGGGTGTCCAACCAGCCTGGCGCCGTGTCCGGAGGGGGGATTCTTTTATGCGGGGCAGCCGTTCGAGTTGTCGGTGCTGGCTTGTCTGTATGGGGATGAGACGTGCATTGGGCGGCTGGAGAATTACCGCGACGACTTTGCGGGGGATGTGTCTTTGAGCGCCTGGGGGGCGCGCGGCACGAAGGATGGGGCGCAGTCGAATCCGCCGGATAAGGGCGGGCGTCTGGTACCTGTGCCGGACGGGGCGCTGGCTGGGCTGATTATTCCGAAGGCCAGGTTTGGCGGGGGGCTTTTCACGGGCCGGTTCCGGTATGTCCATGCGGACGAGACGCAGCCTGTGAGGCAGGCCCAGGGTTATTTCCGCGCCGAGGAGCGCGGGCGCGACGGGGTGAGTTCCCGGCGGGACAATGCGTCGGATAAGTCGCCGGAGGCGGGGATCGCGGTCGCGCGCGGGCGCTTGCGTTTGTCCAATCAGTTCGGTTCGGAAAAGACGCCGGGTCTGGAGATTCCCGTGCAGGTTCAGTTCTGGCTTTGCCAGGGTAAGTTTTGCGACTGGCGGGCGAGCGAGACGGATGCGACCCGGATCGAGCCGGCCAGCGGCGGCGGGCAGGCGGCGCAGGCGGTTTCGTTGCATCCGGTGGAAGGGGTGCTGCCGGAGGTCGCCGGGTTCGAGCTGGGCGGCGGCGTGGGCAGGATCGTCCTGAAGCCGAAGGGTGTGGGGAGTGTCAATGTGAGCGTGAATCTGGGCAGCGATGACACCAGGGATAACGCTTGCAACCATGCGTCGGGCGGGCAGGAAGGGAAGGCGGCGGATGTTCCCTGGCTGCGCGCCTGGAACGGGGTGTGCGATCAGGCGAAGACCGGCGGGGCCGATCCTTTCGCGCGCGCTTCGTTCGGTGTTTATTCCGGCGAAAGCCGCAAGAGCGTGCATAGCCGGGAGGTGTATTGATGGCGTGCCGCCCGGAGAGCCTCGTTGCGCGAAGCGCCGCCGGTTTTACGCTGCTGGAGCTGGTGATGGTCATCATTTTGCTGGGCATCCTGTCCGCGGTGGCGATTCCGCGCATCACGGATACGTCGGCGTTCAGCCAGATGGCGTTTCATGACGGGCTGGTGGCAACGCTGCGCCATGCCCAGAAAACGGCGGTCAGCCATCGGCGGCTGGTGTGCGTGACACTTGGGGGGCGGGGCGCGAGCGCGCGGATCGCTCCCGCCCGGACGCAAGGTTGCACGGTGGCCTTGCCGGGGCCGGACGGCAAGCCGGAGATTGTCGCCAGCGACACCGGGGTGAGCGTCAGTCCGACGGGAACGCTTTATTTTCAGCCGAACGGCGACATCACGACGGATGCGGGCGGCAAGACGCACTGGAACACGCCGTTGCAGGCGACGGGCATGCCGCCCATCGAAATTGTCGGAGCGACGGGTTATGTGTGGTAGAGGCCCGGC
>JAIRNL010000080.1 GCA_031258035.1 Azoarcus sp.
CCGCAAGCTGGACGACTACAGCCAAGATACGCCGAAAGCAGCGAGTGCGCTTCCGATGCGGCAGCTAAAAGTAGCGTAGCCACCAAGAGACATATTTTATTCCGAACGTCACTATGGCAAAAACAATAAGAAAAATTGATTTTTTCTTTTCTGGCGGCGTCTTGTGTGTCAGCAAAAAGAGGGATTGCAGGGTGATGGCGGCAATGAAAAGAACCATGCTCACCAAAGCGGTATCGCCCGGTTCACCGGGAATACTGTCAGGCACATAGACGCCAGTATCCACGAGCATGTCGTGTCTGGCGTTGTAAGGCATCGCCATTCCCAGCAGCCAGGCGATCCAGAACGCCAGTTGCGCAATGAATCGTCCAGCTTTTTTGGGACTCATCGGTCATCCTTCCGTGAATGGCGCTGCCCCGGCAGCACCCGCTCAATACGGCTGTTGCCCCGGAATCCAGTTTGTCCCCGCCAGCGGCACGCGTGCCATGGCGGCGGCTTCGACGGTGAGGGCCACGAGGTCGTCCGGATCGAGATTCCTGAGGTGCGATTTGCCGCAGGCGCGCGCCATGGTCTGCGCTTCCAGCACCAGCACGCGCAGGTAGTTGGCGAGCCGGCGCCCGCCCTGTACGGGGTCGAGCCGTTTGGCGAGTTCCGGGTCTTGCGTGGTGATGCCCGCGGGGTCGCGGCCTTCGTGCCAGTCGTCGTAGAAGCCGGCGGCGGAGCCGATTTTGCGCAGTTCTTCGTCGAGGCTGGGATGGTTGTCGCCCAGAGCGATGAGGGCCGCGGTGCCGATGGAGACGGCGTCCGCCCCCAGCGCCATGGCCTTGGCAACGTCCGCGCCGGTGCGGATGCCGCCGGAGACGATGAGTTGTACTTGCCGGTGCATGCCCATTTCCTGCAAGGCTTGGACGGCGAGCGGAATGGCGGGCAGGGTGGGGATGCCGACGTGTTCGATGAAGACTTCCTGGGTCGCCGCGGTGCCGCCCTGCATGCCGTCGAGTACGATGACGTCGGCGCCGGATTTGACGGCGAGCTTGACGTCGTAATAGGGGCGCGTCGCGCCGATCTTGACGTAGATGGGCTTTTCCCAGTCGGTGATTTCCCGCAGTTCGGCGATTTTGATGGCGAGGTCGTCCGGCCCCGTCCAGTCGGGGTGGCGGCAGGCGCTCCGCTGGTCGACGCCGATGGGCAGGGTGCGCATGCCGGCGACGCGCTCGGTGACTTTCATGCCGAGCAGCATGCCGCCGCCGCCCGGTTTGGCGCCTTGCCCGAGGACGACTTCGATGGCGTCGGCCTTGCGGATGTCGTCCGGGTTCATGCCGTAGCGCGAGGGGAGGTATTGGTAGACGAGCGTCTCGGATTGGCCGCGTTCTTCCGGGGTCATGCCGCCGTCGCCCGTGGTGGTGCTGGTGCCGACGATGGTCGCGCCGCGCCCCAGGGCTTCTTTCGCTTGCGCGGAGAGGGAGCCGAAGCTCATGCCGGCGATGGTGATGGGGATTTTGAGGTGCAGGGGCTTTTTGGCGAAGCGCGCGCCGAGTATGACGTCGGTGCCGCATTTTTCGCGGTAGCCTTCGAGGGGGTAGCGCGACATGCTGGAGCCGAGCAGGAGGAGGTCGTCGAAGTGCGGCACGCGCCGCTTGGTGCCGCCGCCGCGAATGTCGTAGATGCCGGTTTCGGCGGCGCGGTGAATTTCCTGGATGGCCAGGCGGTCGAAGGTGGCGGATTCGCGCAGGATGGGTGTTTGTGTGCTCATGGTGGCCGTGTCCGTTTCGTGGCGTTCGGGGTGTTGTTGGTTCGTGGAGGTCCGCTTTGCTTCAGTAGGCGTGGGCGTTGTCGACGTGGAAGTTGTAGAGCTGGCGGGCGGAGCCGTAACGGCGGAAGGTTGTGGGGTCTTCCGGGACGCCGGCGCGTTGGAGGAGTTCGGCGAGTTCTTGCAGGTGTTCCGGGCGCATTTCTTTTTCGATGCAGTCCGAGCCGAGGGATTTCACTTGGCCTTTGACGTAGATGTGTACTTCGTAGAGGGAGTCGCCAAGGTTTTCGCCCGCGTCGCCGCAGATGACGAGCCGCCCGGCTTGCCCCAGGAAGCAGCTCATGTGTCCGGCGTTGCCCTGGACGACGATGTCGACGCCTTTCATGGAGATGCCGCAGCGCGCGCCGGCGTCGCCTTCGATGATGAGTAGCCCGCCGTGCGCGGTGGCGCCGGCCGATTGCGAGGCGTTGCCTTTGACGCGCACGGTGCCGGACATCATGTTTTCGGCGACGCCCACGCCGACGTTGCCATGGATGGTGACGTCGGCTTTTTTGTTCATGCCGGCGCAGTAGTAGCCGGCGGGGCCGTGAATGTCGATTTTCAGGGCTTCGTCGAGACCGGCGGCGATGTTGTGCAGGCCGCCGGGATGGGTGATGCGCCATTCGCGTTCGGTGAGTTGCCTGGCTTGTTCGTGCAGGGCCTGGTTCAGGTCGCGGACGCTGGCGGTGGAGAGGTCGATGGTTTTCATGGATGTGTTCCTTCTTTTTTTACTGGATGAATGTCAGTGACGTTCCCACACGTAGAGGGTGGCTGGTTCGGGTTCCCAGACTTTGGCGTTTTCGATGCCCGGCAGGGTGGCGAAGGCGCGGTATTCGGAGGCCATGGCGACGTAGTCGTCGGTCTCCGCGAGGACGGCAGGTTTGCAGGCGATGGGGTCGCGGATGACGGCGAAGCCGTCGCGCGTGCCGACGGCGAAGGTGAAAAAGCCGTCGAGGTCTTTGAGCGCGCCGTTCAGGGCTTGAGCCAGGGTGTCGCCTTGCCGCAGGCGCCAGGTGAGGTAGCCCGCGGCGACTTCGGAGTCGTTTTCTGTCTCGAAGAGGATGCCTTCGCGCCGGAGGTTCTGCCGCAGGAGGGCATGGTTGGAGAGGGAGCCGTTGTGTACGAGGCAGAGGTCGGCGCCAGTGGAGAAGGGATGGCTGCCCGCCATGGTGACGGCGCTTTCGGTGGCCATGCGCGTGTGGCCGATGATGTGCGAGCCTTTCATTTTCCCGAGGGTGAAGCGTTCGGTGACTTCGGTGGGGAGTCCGACGCCCTTGAGAATTTCGATGCTTCGGCCCGCGCTCATGATGTGGACGCCCGGGGCGGTTTCGGCGAGCGCCGCGCGGATGTCGGCTTCGGGCGCTTTTGTTTTCAGGACGGCCGCCGTGGCGTTCCGGAACCAGTCGATGGATTGGCCGAGTTTTTGTTCGAGCGCGGCGACGAGGGCTTTCCAGTCGAAATCCGCGTCTTGTGTTTGCAGGGTGAGCTTGATCGCGCCTTCGGGAACTTCATCCCCGTAAATGGCAAAGCCGGCGCTGTCCGGGCCGCGGTCGGTCATGGAAAGCAGCATCGGCTCGAATAGCGCGCCCAATTGTGGCACCAACGCCTTGTTCTTGAGATAGAGGCCAACGATTCCGCACATGGCGTGATGACTCCTGTTGCAAAGTGTCGGGAAGATTGCCGGGAAATTCCGGGGTCGGGAAAATCAGAAGAATTCGGCGTAACGCTTGAATTCCCAGTCTGTGACGTAGCGGTTGTATTCCACCCATTCCATGCGTTTTTCCTTGATGAATTCGTTGACGATTTCGTTGCCCAGCGTCTTCCGGAAGAGGTCGTCGTATTCCAGTGCGCGGATGGCTTCATTCAGGGATTGCGGCAAGATCTCGATGCCGCGCGCGATGATGTTCTCCACGCCCATCCGGTAGAGGTTCTCGTTGCAGGGCTGGCCGGGGTCGAGTTCGCGGTCGACGCCATCCAGTCCGGCGGCGATGATGGCGGCGCTCATCAGATAGGGATTGCAACCGGAGTCGGGCAGGCGGTATTCGAGCCGCCCGTAGGGCACGCGGATCATCGCCGAGCGGTTGTTGAGGCCGTAGGTGATGAAGACCGGGGCCCAGGTCGCGCCGGAGAGCGAGCGGCCCACGACCAGCCGCTTGTAGGAATTCACCGTGGGCGCGGCGAGGGCGCACAGGGCGGGCGCGTGTTTGAGGAGGCCTGCGGCGAAATGGTAGGCGAGCCTGGAGAGGCCCATGTGGCGCTTGTCCGTTTCGTCGTGGAAGAGGTTGTTGTCGTCCTTGTCGCCGATGGAAAGGTGGATGTGCATGCCGTTGCCGGCGCGCTGGGGGTTCGGTTTGGGCATGAAGGAGCACACCATTCCCATGCTGTTGGCGATTTCCGCCGCCGCCATGCGAAAGAGTACGAAACGGTCGGCGGATTCCAGCGCCTCGCCGTAGGTGTAGTTGATCTCGAACTGCCCCGGCGCGTCTTCATGGTCGATCTGGAAAATGTCGTAACCGATCTTTTGCAGCGATTCGGTCAGGCGCTCCAGAAAGGCGCGCGCCCGTGAAAGTCCCTTGTAGTCGTAGCAGGGTTTGTCGAGCGTGTCGGAGGCTTCCGGGCTGAGGCTGCCGTCGTCGTTGCGGCGGAAGAGGCTGAATTCCGGCTCCAGTCCGGTGTTGAGGTGCCAGCCGCGTTCTTTCAGCCGCGCGATCTGCTGGATCAGTACATAGCGGGTGTCATAGGGGTGCGGCTTGCCGTTGACATGGCAGATGCAGGCGACGCGCCCATAACCGGGTTGCCAGGGCAGGGGGGTCAGGGTCGAGAGATCGCCCATGGCGAGGAGATCCGGGCCGTGCGGGGCCATGCCCATGCCGGAGAGCGCGAATCCGGCGAATCCCGCGCCGTTCTTGATGGCGGCAGCCAGGGCGCCGACCGGCACGGACTTGGTTTTTGCGACGCCGTGGATGTCGACGAACTGGGTGAGCACGTATTTGATGCCGTGTTCCTCGATGATGCGTTGTGTTTCGGGCGGCAGCGCCTTCAGACGGTTTGCGGGGGTTTGCGGAGACATGGAAAATCCTTTCGGCGGGGGGGCTGAAATGTCATCGGAGGGGAACGGCGGTTTTTCGTCCGGGTGCTCCATGCGGCGATGGGAAATTGCGGCACGCCTCATAAGGCAAGGGGCATGCCACTCAGGGTTGTTTCGTCCGAAAGCCGCGCGGCTGCCGCGTTTCGGGGCCGGAATCTTTTGGGAGGGCGCGGGATTTCCCCCGGGATGTGATGCACTGCTTTGGTGCGTCGTGACGTTCCATGGACGAGCATGGTGCGCGAGGGGGGTGGATATTTTTTAGAATTTATGTGTTTGTGTCGTTGAGTGAATATTTTTGTGGGGGATTTTCATTGGTTCTTGAAAAATATTTCATGGATAAAAAATCTATTTTATCTGGATGGGGCGGCGGCCTTCCGCGGAAAGTCGCTGCGGCGCTTGTTGCGCTCCACAGGCTTGTTCCCTGCATGGAGAGACGGCGGAAATTGACCGGAAGGCGCTAAGCCGATATAGTGCGCCGTTCTTCCAACGGAGACGTGGCCGAGAGGTCGAAGGCACTCCCCTGCTAAGGGAGCATGCGGGCAAAACCTGCATCGAGGGTTCGAATCCCTCCGTCTCCGCCGTCATGAAAGAT
>JAIRNL010000135.1 GCA_031258035.1 Azoarcus sp.
CGGCAGATCAAGGAAAAGGGATACGCCGACAAATACCGCGCGCTCGATCAGCCCATCCATTTGATCGGGGTGGAATTCAGCAGGAAGCAGCGCAACGTCGTGGGGTTTGACGTCGAGACGGCCTGATTGTCTTGGGAGGCGCCCTTTATTCGTCGGCGCCCGGCCAGCCGCCCAGCGGCAGGCAAGCCGCGGCAACGCCAACCGATAGCGTCCGCAGCAAAGGCCCGGCGCTTGCGGGGCAAGGAGGCGGCGCGGCGCTGTGGAAGCTGGCCGCATCGGCGTTGCGCCGCAGCAGTTCACGAGCGGACAGGGCGACCTTGTCCCAGCGGCGCTTGACCGTGGCGTAGGCGGCCCGGTGCGCGGGACTGCTCCGCACCCAGTGCCGGAAACGTTCCGCGTCCGCCTCGCGCGCATCGCCCGAATGCAGAAGACGCAACCAATCCCAGGCCTGCGCCTCCAGGTCGTCAGTGGTCTCGGTAGAGCCTTCACCGGATGTAGCAGACTTTTTTTCCATGTACATTTTCGTCGCGCCCCGTCAGGCCAGGGCGACACGGATGCCTGTCATCGTGCCGCGCGTGTCTACACCTTCATGATCCCGGGTCGGATCGTATCACCCAGATGCGCCTGTTTGCCGCGCCTCTTCCTATCAATGACGATCGAGGCCGCGGGGAACCGCATGTTTTTTTCTATTCCCGCCGCGCCAGATGCGCGTTCAGGCGTTCGTGGACGCGCTGTAGTTCATATTCCACGGTGCGCAAGGATACGCCCAGACGCCGTGCGGCTTCTTTTTGCGTCATCCCTTCGGCCATGACCAGCAAGGCGACGGCGCGACGCCGTTTGGGCATGCGATCCAGCAATTCCGCCAGTTCCTGTACATCCGAACGGATTTCGGCCCGATCTTCCGGCCCAGGCGCGGGATCGGCAAATTCCTCGATCAATGCGTCGACTTCATCCCCCGAAAGCAGACGGCTGTTCCGACGCTGCGCATCCACGACGAGGTTGATCGCCATGCGCGTGAGGTAGGCGCCAGGCTCGTGGACCAGCCCCTGATCTTCGCTGCCCTTCAGGCGAAGCCAGGTATCGTGCAAGGCGTCGCCCGCCAGTTCGGCGCAACCCAGACGACGCGTCAGGCGCTGTTTGAGGGTGTGGTAGTGCTGCTCCAGGTAATCCAGCAAGGCCGCTTGCGGACACAAGGACAAGGCGACATCGCACTGCCCCAGGCTCGGGGGGGAGGGGGGGGACAACCCAGGCGAGAGATGAGTATCCATGGCCGGGCCATTGTGGCTGCGGAAAGTGACATTCCCATGACGAAAAGAAGTGCATTGCCTCCCGCGCCACCGCTTGCTCTCCCCCGCTGTGCCACCCCGCGAGGGGGGAGCGTCGTGCGATCGCCCTGTAGGCGTTGCGCGGCGCGGGGCACAAAAAATCTTGCGGGATCGGGCGGGTTCCGTTCGTCAGCCGGTAAAGGGAATTTTTGCCCTTTGTCGGCTATGGGCTGCGGGGGTGTGGAAATCTCACCCAGCAAGCTCACTTGGAGAAACCGCCATGACCACTTCCCGCACGCCTGGCATGCGCCACGGCAAGCCTTCTTTTCCGTCGAAAGCATCGAAATCCGCCCAGGGGCGCGCTTTCAGGCTTGCCCCCATCGCGCGCGCCGTCGCGCTGGCCTTTGTCGCCGGGGTCGGGTGGGACGCGGCGCATGCCCAGCAGGCTTTCAGTCCGGCCTGGTTCGCTACCAAGGGGGCGGTGCAAAGCCAGGCGGCGGCGACCGGACTCATGCCCAATGGGCAGCCAGCCAGCTCGTTCAACGGCGCGCAGCCTTTGTCGAGGGCGGCGAGCGCGCAGGTGCAGCAATCGATCGCCCATTTCAATACCGCCGCGCAGGCCATCGCCATGCAGCAGCGCTTGCAGCAGCAGGCGCGGGAGGCGGCGTGGCTCTCAGCGCCGAGCGTTCCCGATGGCCTGGTCGAGGGCGGACTGAAGATCGACGAAAACGACCTGACCAAAGGCTGGCGCAACGCCAAGGCCCCAACCGAGAGCGTGGCCGACGGCAAGACCACGGTCGCCATCGAGCAGACGGCGGAGAAGGCGATCCTGAACTGGGAAACCTTCAACGTCGGCAGGAACACCACGGTGAATTTCGACCAGAGCGCCGGGACGGACGCCAGCGGACGCAACGAGTGGATCGCGCTCAACCGGGTGAATGACCCCGCCGCGCGTCCTTCCCAGATCCAGGGGCAGATCAAGGCCGATGGCTCGGTCTACATCATCAACCGCAACGGCGTCGTGTTTACCGGCACGAGCCAGGTGAACACGCGCGGCCTGGTCGCTTCGACGCTCTCCCTGAGCGACGAGCAGTTCGAGCGCGGCATCAACAACGCGGTGAACTATCCCGACGCCTGGAACAGCGGCAACAACACGGCAAGGCCGATTTTCGGCGACCAGACGCCGGTCAATTCCACCGCGGCAGCCAGCGCCTGGACGCCGCCGATCGAGGATGCGCCGGGCGGCGTGACGGTCGAGGCGGGCGCCGAACTCACGGTCAGCGATGGCGGCAAGCTGATGTTGTTCGGCACCCAGGTGGAGAACGCCGGGGCGCTCAGCGTGGCGGACGGGCAAGTCATCCTCGCCGCGGGCGAGCAGGTCTGGCTGACGACGGACTATCTTGTCGATACATCCGGCTCCAGCAGCGCCACTTTCCCTGACGCGGCGCGCGGCCTGGATGTGGCGGTCTCCGGGCCGCTGCCGCACCTCTATTCCTTTGAATACGTAAGAAAAATGTTGAGCGGGGCTGGCGGCGGACAGATCCTGCCCGCGATGGAAGCGCGCGCCGAGGCGCTTGACTACCACGTCACCAACAGCGGCTCGATCAGCGCCGAGCGCGGCAACGTGACCTTGCAGTCGCGCGAGGTCAACCAGAACGGCGTCGTCTTCGCCACCACCGCGCTGAACAACCTGAACGGCAGCATTCGCCTGCGCGGCTGGGGACAGGGCGCGATGTTCTACGCCTTCAACTTCTTCGGCGACGACACGCCCCAAAAGATGGCGAACTGGTCGGCGGGGACGGTCACGCTGGGCGAAGGCAGCGTGACGCTGATCCTGCCCGACGCGGGCGACACCGCCGAAATCGAGACCACTTTGCTGGCCACGCGCTACACGCCGAGCCGGATCACGGTGGACGGCAAGCTCATCGACCTGCAAGCGGGCAGCCTCCTGATGGCCCCGTCCGGGGAAATCGAGCTGATCGCCGCCGCCTCGCCGATGGATGTGCTCATCAACAACGGCAACAGCAACAACCCTCAAGCCGGCCCGGCCTCGGAGCCGGTCAGCGGCGCACTGACCAATGACGGCAGCCGCATCTACATCGACAGCGGGGCGGTGGTCAGCGTGGCCGGGTTGCAGGGCGTGGATGTGGCGATGGATCGCAATTTCGTCGAGGTGGATTTGCGCATCAACGAGCTGCGCGATTCGCCGCTCCTCGCCGATAGCTGGCT
>JAIRNL010000164.1 GCA_031258035.1 Azoarcus sp.
AATAAAATCCAGTCTGTAGGCAGGCGATCGCAATTGTCATCGCGGAAGAGATGCGCGCGGCAGGGAAGCGGGCGCTCGTGCCCGCTGTCCGGGCAAGCCAGGAGGGGAGGACAGGCCCCTTCTCCTCGATGTCATGTCAGAAATTCCGTTCCTGGATCGGGATTTCCCATTTATGCGCCGCCCTGGGCGGGCTTAAAACTGGAGCCGGTTTTTGCAATGACATTCTGGCAAGAAGAAGAAACAGATGTCCCCGTCGTTGACATCATCGTCCCCATGCACACCCGCCGGGAGGTCGCGCAGCGTTGTCTCGCCGCGCTTTACGCGGCCTCTTGCCACGCGGCGCGCGAGATCATCGTCATCGACGACGCCTCGCCCGATCCGCTGCTGGCCGAGTGGCTCGACAGCGAGGCCGCAGCCAGCCGCATCACCCTGCTGCGCAACGAAGAAAGGCGCGGTTTTGCGGCTTCGGTCAACAGCGGCATGGCCTTGCACCCCGGGCGCGATGTCGTGCTGCTCGACAGCGGCGCGGAAGTCGCCAACGATTGGCTCGACCGGCTGCTTGCCTGCGCCCGCTCGCAACCGGATATCGGCGCGGTAACACCGTTTTCGGACAATGGCGCCATCTGCGCCTACCCTTTCGACGGCTGGGCGGGCGGCATGCCCGGAACCCTGGGCCTGGCGGCGCTCGATGCGCTCGCCGCCCGCATCAACGCGGGGCAATGGGTCGATCTGCCGACGATGACGCGGCGTTGCGCCCTGATCCGGCGCAAATGTCTCGACATGATCGGCTTCTTCGATGCCGAGCGTTTTGCGCGCGGCCATGGCGAAGACAAGGATTTTTCCCGCCGCGCCGTGGCGGTGGGCTGGCGCAATGTCCTGGCTGCCGACGTGTTCGTGCATCAGGCCGGCAGCGCGGTGCCGGGCCCGGCAGAGCTTGATGCGGCAGACGATGCCGCGCACACGCTGACGGCGCTCTACCCCGACTACGACGCCAAGATGCAGGATTTCATCCGCCGCGATCCCGCCGCCTGGCTGCGGGCGCGGCTGGATCGGGCGCGGGCCTCGCTCGGCGGCTCCGAGTTTGCCGCGGTGATGGACGAACAGGCGCGGATGCGCGCCGCGCACGCGAACCTGGTGAATCCGCCGGCGCGCCCGCCCCTGCCGACAGTGCTGCATGTGGCGCATGGCAGGGATGGCACCGAGCGCTGGGTGCGCGACTACTGCGCGGCGGATCTCGGCTGCCACAATCTGGTACTGCGCGGGCGCAGCTCGCGCAATGCCACCACCACCGAACTGTTGCTGATCGACCCGCGCCTGGGGCCGGCGCCGCTGATGAGCTGGACGCTCGCGGAGCCCGTGCGCGGCACCGCCGTCGAACACCCCGAGTACGACCGCATCGTGCACTGGATCTGCGCGGCATTTGAAGTGCGCGCCCTGCTGATTTCCTCGCTGGCTGGCCACAGCCTCGATTTGTTGCGCCTCGATATACCGGTGGTGCTGATCACGCACGATCTCTATCCCTTCTGCCCGGCGTTGTCCGCGACTTTCGGCAATCCCTGCACGCGCTGCGGCGACGACGATCTGGCTCGCTGCCTGCGCGAGAATCCGCACAACGCTTTCTGGCATCTCACCAATGTCCGCGAGTGGCAGATTCTGCGCGCGGTCTTTGCAGCCAGGGTGGCGGCGGACAATGTGCGGATCGTGGCGCCGGACGAGGATGTGCATGCGCGCTGGGCGGCGCTGTTCCCGAGCCTGGGCGCGCGGCCATGGACGTGCATCCCCCATGGGCTGGGAGCCCCTTTCGCGCGCGGGCCGGTATTGCCATCGCCCGATTTCAGCCATGGCGCCGCGCAGGCGGCACACCCGGACGCCCCTCCCCGTCTGCGGGTGCTGGTTCCGGGACGGTTGTTGCCGCAACAGGGCCTGTGGCTGTGGCGGCAGATTTACGACGGATTGCGCGCTTTCGCCGACATTCTCCTGTTGGGCTGCGGCGAGTTCGGGCGGCCTTTCGCCAATTACAGCGGGATCGAAGTCGTGCCCGAGCACGACGCGGACGAATTGCCAGCCAGGGTGGCGCAATGGCGGCCGGACTGCGCCCTGCTGCTGTCGGTGCTGCCGGAGAGCTTCGGCTACGCGCTCGCCGAAATGCAGGCGCTCGCGGTGCCGGTGGTGGCGACCCGGGTCGGTTCCTATGTCGAAAGGATAGACAGCGGCTGGAACGGTTTCCTGGTCGAACCCGAGGCCGGCGCCGTGCTGGATAAACTCCGCGCGCTCGACCGCGCCCGCGACCGGCTCTCCACCGTGGTCGATATCCTTCGCTTCAGCCCGGTGCGCACGGCGTTCGACATGGTGGCCGATTATCGCCGCCTGTTGCCGGAGCTGGGGGCTGTCGAAGCGGTCGATGCGGCGGAAAATCTTCTCAGCACGCTGGCCAGGCGCCTGCGGGGACAGGAAGAAATCGCGCGCCTGCGGGATCTTCTGCAAGTCCGCGACGAAGAAGCCCGCTCCCGCGCGCTCAACCAGCGCCGGCTGGAAGCGATGGTGGGGGCGCTGGCGGCGCAGCACGCGGCCATCCTGCATTCGCCGTCGTGGAAAGTGAGCGCGCCCGTGCGCACCCTGGAACGCTTGTGGGATTCCCTGTGCCGCAGGTTTTCGCCGCCGCCGGACAAGCCGGAGGTGGTGCGCACGCGCGCGGAAAGGCGCAGGGTGCCGCGACCGGAGGTGCCGGTGCCGATCCTGCTGCGCTCGCGGGCGGCGGCCCGCTACTGGCTGTGCGAGGCCATCAGCGTGCCCGACGGCGCCGTCATCATCGCCGGCGGCGGCAGCGGGGAACAACCGGCGGCGGCGCTGCACAACTTCGTCGCGCTCGCCGACATCGTCACCCGCCACAGCACCAGGGCTTGTTTCGTCTGGTGCGGCCGCCTGGACAACCTGCGCACCGACGATGCGCTCGCGCTCAGGCTGTTGCGCGAGGTGCGCGATCTTTTCGTGCTCGATGCGCATCTGGAAGCGGAGGTCTTCGCCGGGGCGGATGTATTGCTCCTGCCGGCGGAAGCCGCGGGCAGGGACTGCAACACGGGAACGGTGGCCGGCATTCCGCACGTCGATCTGCCGCTGGGGGCGCCGGAAAACGGCACGGGCGGCGTAATGGCCGCCACGGTCACGCAGCTATTGCAATATAGTGACGGAACGGATCAAACTGATGCACCGCAATATTGAGCGAGGTTCCACGAGAGCATGTCCGGAACGCTTTTCATCGTCACCGCGCCTTCCGGAGCGGGCAAGACCACGCTGGTGCACGGTCTGTTGCAGCGCAATGCCGACCTCTTCCTGTCGGTTTCCCACACGACCCGCGCCCCGCGCGAGGGCGAGGAAAACGGACGCGAATATCATTTCGTCGACGTCGACCGCTTTCACACGCTGCGCATGGCCGGCGAATTCATCGAATGGGCCAGGGTGCACGGCAACTACTATGGCACTTCGCGCTCCTGGCTTGCCGCCCAACTCGAACAGGGCCGCGACACCGTGCTGGAAATCGACTGGCAGGGCGCGCGCCAGATGCGCGAGGCGTTTCCCGATGCGGTGAGTATTTTCGTGCTCCCGCCGTCGCTGGCTGAGCTCGAAGCCCGCCTGCGCGGCCGTGGCACCGACAGCGAGGAAGTCATCTCCCGCCGTTTGCTGGCTGCGCGCGGGGAGATGCGCCATGTGCAGGAATTTGCCTACGTTATAATCAACGCCCACTTGCCGGCGGCGCTCGACGACCTGGCGACGATCGTGCAGGCGGCGCGTCTGCGTTGCGCCAGCCAGCGCATGCGTTATCCTCACTACTTCGCTTTTCTCGAACAGGACTGAATCCATGGCCCGCGTCACCGTAGAAACCTGCCTGAAAAAAATCCCCAACCGTTTCCAGCTGACCCTGGTGGCGGCCTACCGCGCCCGCCAGCTCACCATCGGCGGCACGCCGCAGATCGAACTCGATCCGTCCGACCGCGACAAGCCCACGGTGATCGCGCTCCGGGAAATCGAAGAAGGCAAGATCGGGCTGGAAATGCTCAATCGCGGCCAGGCATAGAAGCCGGCCGGGGGATGCATCCGTGGAATCAGCCCATACGCGCACCCCGCAAACCGCCGGTTCCGGGTCGGCTGTCGCCGACCCCGCTCCCGAGCCTCCCCCCGAGCCAGACAAAACCGCGCCCCTGCCCGCCGCCCCGCCGCCGGGGCCGACCGAGCCGCTTTTCACGCTCCTGAAAGAAAAACTCGGCATCTACCTCAAGACCGAGGACATCTTCCGCGTCGAGGCCGCCTACGGCTTTGCCGCCGAAGCGCACTGCGGGCAGACGCGCAAGAACGGCGAACTCTACATCGTCCACCCGCTCGCGGTCGCCTCCATCGTCGCCGACTGGCATCTCGACGCCCAGGCCCTGTGCGCGGCGCTGCTGCACGATGTCGTCGAGGATACCTACATCTCCAAGGCCGAAATCGCCGAGCGTTTCGGCCAGACCGCCGCCAATCTCGTCGACGGCCTCTCCAAGCTCGACAAGCTCCAGTTCCGTTCCCACGAAGAAGCGCAGGCGGCCAATTTCTACAAAATGCTGCTGGCTATGAGCAGCGACCTGCGGGTGATCCTGATCAAGCTCGCCGATCGCCTGCACAACATGCGCACCCTGTTCGTGATGCGCCCCGACAAGCGCCGCCGCATCGCCAACGAAACACTGGAAATCTACGCGCCGATCGCCCGCCGCCTCGGACTCGACGGTATCTTCCAGGAACTGGAAGATTTATCCTTCGTCAATAAATACCCGTGGCGGCACCGCGTGCTCGCCCGTGCCGTCGCCGCCGAGCGCGGCAACCGCCGCCGGCTGCTCGCCCAACTCCAGGCCGGCATCGAAGAGCGCCTGCCGCAATGGGGCGTCGACGCCGAAGTACAAGGCCGCGAGAAGCGTCTCTACAGCATCTACCGCAAGATGACCGAACGCATCGTCGAAGCGCGCCACAACGACACCATGGGCGAGAAGCGCCGCGCCTTTTCCCACGTGTACGACATCCACGGTTTTCGCCTCATCGTCTCCGGCGTGTCCACCTGTTACCTGGCTCTCGGCGCCCTGCATTCGATCTACCAGCCCTATCCCGGCCGCTTCAAGGACTACATCGCCCTGCCGCGCGAAAACGGCTATCGCAGCCTGCATACCACCCTGATCGGCCCCGACGGCGTACTTGCCGAGGTGCAGATCCGCACCCGCGACATGCACCGCATCGCCGAATCCGGCGTCGCCGCGCACTGGCTCTACAAGGAAGACGACAAGAACATCAACGAATTGCAGCAGCAGACCCACGCCTGGCTGCAATCCCTGCTCGATTTGCAAATGAACTCGGGCGGCGCAAGCGAGTTTCTCGAACAGGTCAAAGTCAACCTCTTCCCCGGCGAAGTCTTCGTGATCTCGCCCAAGGGGCGCATCTTCACCCTGCCGAACGGTTCCACCCCGGTCGATTTCGCCTATGCCGTGCATACCGACGTCGGGCACCGTTGCGTCGGCTGCCGCATCAACTCCGACCATCGGCCGCTCACGACCGAACTGCAAAGTGGCGACCAGGTCGAAATCATCACCTCGGCCTACCCCAGTCCCAACCCCGCCTGGCTCTCCTACGTGCGCACCGGGCGAGCCAGAGCCAGGATCCGCCACTTCCTCAAGAACAAGCAGCAGGACGAAGCCGTGAGTCTCGGCGAGCGCCTGCTCAATCTCGCCCTGCGTCCGCACGGCTTCACCGTCGACAAAATCGCGCCCGCCGCCTGGGAACGCTTCCTGCGCGATCGCGGCGTCGCCTGCGCCCGCGACATCTACGCCGACATCGGCCTGGGCAACCGCATGCCGGTCGCGGTGGCGCGCCGCTTGCTGCTCGCCCAGGAACGTGTGGTGGGCGGGCTCGCCGGCACGGGCGAGGGCGTCGCCATGCCGCGGCTCAAGATCCACGGCGGCGAAGGCGGGGCCATGCACCTGGCGCGATGTTGCCAGCCGATTCCGGGCGATCCCGTGGTCGGCGTCATCCGCCGCGGCCAGGGACTGGAAATCCACTTGCAGGACTGCCCCGTCGTCACCCGCATGCGCAGCAACCTCGGGCGCTGGGTGGACGCCGACTGGGAACCGGACGAAACCCGGCTCTTTGAAGTCACGATCCGCATCCTTTGCCGGCCGGGGCACAGCATGCTCGTGCGCATCGCCAACGCCATCGCCGCCGACGATTGCAACATCCAGAGCGCGGTCATGGATCAGGGAGAATCGCCCTACGTCAGCCTGCGCATGACCCTGCAAGTACGCGACCGCCCCCATCTGGCCAAGATCATGCGCCGCGTGCGCCAAGTGCCGGAAGTCGTGCGCATCGCGCGCATACGTCCGGGAGCCTGAAAAACCCGGCCCCGTTCCGGCCTTGCCGCCAGGATGGCGGGGCTTGCGCCCGATTCGTGATCAAACATTGCTTGACGTTGCGCGTCATTCAACGGACATGACATGGAACGGACTCTTCGCAGGTACGGAAACAGCACGGTGGCCGTACTTCCCCCATCCGTGCTCAAAGACCTTGGCCTGGCCGCCGGGCAAGCGATGACACTCGACACGACCAGAGACGGCAGAATCATCCTTGCGCGCAAACGCGAATATATCCTTCCCGATCTGCTCGCGCAGTGTGACCCGGAAGCGCCCCCGCCTGCCGACATGGCGCTATGGGATTCTGCCAAACCCGCCGGGCAAGAGGCATGATAGTGGCCGTTTTCGATCGTGGCGACATCGTGATCGGGTTGACGGCAGCGACGTCGCCGAATCCGGCAAACAACCCGAACACGATTACAAAAAAGCCCGCGCCTCAGCCAGACTCGTGATCCCGCCAAGCACCTTTTCGCGCGCATCGTCGGCGAGCCGCCAGTAATCCCGCGCCGTCGCGGCGATCGTCCGCTCGTCCGCGCCGGCGGAAATCGCGGCGGCGACCTCGGCATCCACCCACAGCGCCTCGTACAGCCCGATCCGCCCGCGATAGCCGGAACCCAGACAGCGCGGACAACCGACAGGCTCCCAGACAGTGAAAGCCGATGGCCCCTCCTGCCCCCCGCCGCGAAACAGAAGCCGCCGGTCTTCCTCCCCTCCCTCGCGCTCGCGCCGGCAGTACGGGCAGAGCATGCGCACGAGCCGCTGCGCGAGCATGCCGCGCAGGGTCGCCCCGAGCATGAAACGCTCGCAGCCGATGTCGACGAGCCTCGTGACCGCGCCGGGGGCGCTGTTCGTGTGCAAGGTGGATAACACCATATGGCCGGTCGTGGCCGCCTTCAGCGCCACGTCGGCGGTATCCAGGTCGCGGATTTCGCCCACGAGGATCACATCCGGGTCGTGGCGCAAAAAAGCACGCAGGGCGCTGGCAAAGCCGACCTTGGTGTTGACCTGCACCTGCGAGACACCGGCGATGACCTGCTCGATCGGGTCTTCGGCGGTGAGGATATTGAGACTGTCGGCATCGAACTCGCGCAGCGCGCAATAAAGCGTCGTGCTCTTGCCGCTGCCGGTGGGGCCGGTGACGAGGACGATGCCATGCGGATGGGCCAGCGCCTCGCGCAGCCGCGCGATCATGGCCTCGGGCAAGCCCAGCGCATCGAGCCTCTGCCGGTCGGGATCGCTTTTCATCACCCGCAGGGTCAGGCGCTCGCCGAATTTTATCGGCGCGGAAGCGACGCGCATCTCCACCGCCCCGCCTTCGGCCGTCGGATAGACCAGTCCGCCATCCTGCGGCGCGCGCGTCTCGGCGATGTCCATGCCGGAGAGCACCTTCACCCGCGAAACCAGCCCATCGCCCAGTTCCCTGGCCAGCGGCGCGCCGATCACCTCCAGCCTGCCGTCCACCCGCAGCCGCACCCGCGCGCCGTTTTCGACCGGCTCGATGTGGATGTCGGAAGCGCGACGCAGGAAAGCCTCGCGCACGATGCGCTCGAAAAGCCGCACCGGGTCTTCGGCCTCCGCGCTGGCGCTCGCCTCCTTGCCGCGCAGGCGCAGGATCAGGGAAGCCAGCCCTTCCGGCTCGGCGATCGCCAGCGGCAGCGCGCCGACCACCCGGCGCGCGGTCTCCACCCCCAGCGCATCATCGGGGTTCGCCACCGCGAGATGGGGCGCGCCCGTCGGATCGCGCAACACCGCGATCGGGTGACGCTTCAGGAGCGTGGCGGGGAGCTTGGCGAGCAGGACTTCGTCGGCCGGCCATCGAGCCAGATGCGCGTAGGGCAGCCCCCGTATCTCGGCAAGCGCGAGATAGAACGCGGTCTGCGGCAGCGCGCACTCGGTGGCGAGCGTCTCCATCAGGCTCGCCCGCCGCGCCCGCGCCACCGGACGCAACCGAGCCAGCTGCTCGTTGTCGAATAAACCGGCCTGCAAACCCGCCTGGATCAGCGTGGCCTCGCTCAGCTCACTCATCCGCGCGCCCCGGCCCCTGGTTGTCCGCCGTTTTTCATCAACCAGTCGAACCCGTCCGGATTGCGCGCGAGCGGGCGCACGAGCTCGACCGCCACCAACCTGTCGCGCGCCAGCCGCGCCAGCGACTGGTCGTAAGTCTGCATGCCGAGGCCCGCGCCGGATTCCATCGCCGAATAAAGCTGCGAGGTGCGCCCCGACGCGATGAGGTTCGCCACCGCCGTGGTGCCGCGCAGGATCTCCACCGCCGGCGCCCGCCCGCGCTGGTCGGCGCGCGGCAAAAGCTGCTGCGCCACCACCGCCTTCATGACGAGCGACAGGCGATGCCGAGCCAGCTCCTGTTCCTCGCCGGGGAATGCGCCCACGAAGCGTTCCGTCGCTCCCACCGCGTCGGCGGTGTGCAGGGTGGAAAACACGAGATGCCCCGTTTCGGCGGCGGTGAGCGCGGCACGCATGGTTTCGGTGTCGCGCATCTCCCCCACCAGGATCACATCCGGGTCTTCGCGCATGGCCGCGCGCACCGCGAGCGCGAAATCCGGCGTGTCGGTGCCCACTTCGCGGTGACTGACGAGGCTTTGCAGGGATTTGTGCACAAACTCCACCGGGTCTTCGATGGTGAGGATGTGGCGCGCCATGTGGGTGTTGATCTCGTGGATCAGGGTGGCGAGCGTCGTGCTCTTGCCGCTGCCGGTAACGCCCGTGACGAGGACGAGGCCGGAAGGCAGATAGGCAAGTTCCTTCAATCCCGGCGGCAGCATGAGTTCGGCGAGGCTGGCGAAACGATCCGGCAGATGCCGCGCCACCAGCGCCGGCATGCCCAGCGAGCGGAAAAAGTTGATGCGGAAACGAAACCCCCCCGGCGAGGAATACCCGAGGTCGGCGCTGCCGGTTTGCGCGAACAGCGCCTGGCGCGGCGCATCGAGCAGATGCCCGACGAGCGCGCGCACGTCGGCCTCGCTCCAGCGGCGGTCGTCACAGGTGCGCAGTTCGCCATGCGCGCGCCAGTGCGCGCGGCGGCCCACGCTCATGTGCAGGTCGGACGCGCCTTCGATCGGCAACTGTTCGAGCAACAGGCGGAAGGCTTCCAGCGGCGGCAGGCTGGCTGTGGGAATGATGCCGCCC
>JAIRNL010000206.1 GCA_031258035.1 Azoarcus sp.
CCATTCCAGCGCTTCTTCGTACTGGCTCTGAGCTCTGTATACGCCGGCAATATTGTTGTAGGTCGTGGCCGTGTCAGGATGCTCTTTGCCCAGCACTTTTTCCCGGATGGCCAAAGCCTTGCGATGCCATTCCAGCGCTTCTTCGTACTTGCCCTGAGCTCTGTATACCTCGGCAATATTGTTGTAAGCCGTGGCCCTGAGAGGGTGGCCTTTGCCCAGCGTCTTTTCCCAGATGGCCAAAGCCTTGCGATGCCATTCCAGCGCCTTGCCGTAATCGCCCTGCGCGTTAAATACACGCCCCCGATGATGATAGATCACCGCATAATCACCTTCCCCGGCGGACAGTTGTCCATAAATGCCCTCCGCTTCCGTAAAATCCTTGTTGGCGTCTTCGTATTCAACCATTTCGATGTGCATGACGCCTTTGGACACCAGAATGTCCGCCAGGGCCTTCTTCTGGACGTCGCCGCGCTCTCCGCCCGCGTGCACGGCTTCCAGCGCCTTCTCCTGCTTTTTGTAGGCTTCCTCATAATGCTTCAGCGCCTCGGGGTACTTGCGCTGCTCATAATAGTTTTCCGCCATCCGGATGTTCTTGTCGGCGAGGTATTCGAGATTGGGCAGGATCAGCTGCGGGCCATTGGATGTGCGGGTTATGGCGGCATTGGCGCTCCCTTCGCCGTTCCCGGCGCCAGCATTTTCGGCCATGCCAACAGGGGCGGCAAGCAGCAAGGAAATGGCGACGACGGCCTTGTAAACAGCGCCCTTGTTCCGGAAGAACAGCTTCCTCTGCGCCAAAAAACGTTGGTGTAAAGCGGTGTTGCTCATCATGATCTCCTTGCGGAAAGGGGTATTTGGTGGCCAATTGCGCGCCATTGTCGCGCTGCCATGACGTGTTGACAAGCGCGGCAAGGGATCGCCGGGTTGCGCGACGCCCCGGGAGCGGCAACCCGGCAGGCGCGGGAAAGTGGTCGCCGGCACGATTTCATGCAAGCTTGCAATTTCGCGCGCCGACTGGAGACTCTCAGCGAACTGACGCCTTATGAATATCTCTGCAAAATCTGGACAGAGGCGCCTGCGCGGTTCATCATGAACCCAACTTATCGAATGCCGGGACCAGACAGTTCGCGGGTTTTCAACTATTGGGGACATACCGATGGCCAGGTTTGATTGTGAATCGGCTACTTTGCTTGCGCTTGACAAAATTGATCAGCTTGCCCGGGCGGCAGGGGATGAATTTGGGATTCTGGCTGATTTCACAAGGGAAGTTGAGCAGGGGTGGGTGTTTTTCTTCAATACAGCGGATTTTGTGCGAACCCGGAATCCTGTTTTTGCTCTTGCGGGCAACGGGCCGATCCTTGTTACGCATGAAGGAGATGTTTTTGAATTACCCAGTGCCATTCCCTGGGAAGATGCGGTAAAGCAAATTTAGGAAAACACGGGAGATCCGGGGCGTTTCTTTTTTCGTCATTGCGGGGCGCGCGGCGGTGTTGTCCGGCATGTCGCCGCGTGGCGCTTACCCGCCCGTCGTCGGCGTGAGCGCTTCCAGCAGCGCCGGCACGGCCTCGAAGCCGTGCTCGAACAGGCTCTGCACGACCGGCCCGAAGTTGCTCATGAGCAGGATGAGGGCGGAGAAGCCCATGATCATGGTGACCGGGAATCCGATGGCGAAGAGGTTGAGTTGCGGCGCGGCGCGGGTGAGGACGCCGAGGGCGGTGTTCGTGACGAGCAGTACCGCGAGCAGTGGCAGCGAGAGCAGGAGGCCGGTGGAGAAGATGGTGGCGCCGGCGCGGGGGATCAGGCTCCAGCCGTGACCCGCGAGGCCGGCGCCGACCGGCAGCCATGTGAAGCTGCGGGCCAGGAGTTCGATCATGACCAGATGGCCGTCGAGGGCGAGAAAGAGGAGCGTGGCGACCATGCTCATGAAGTCCGCGAGCACCGCGCTTTGGCCGCCGGAGTTGGGGTCGAAGAAGAGGGCGAAGGACAGGCCCATCTGCATGCCGATGAAGGAGCCGGCAAGGTCTATGGCGGCGAAGACGAGCCGGATGACGAAGCCGATGGCCGCGCCGATGAAGATTTGTTCGCCCATGATGAGAAGGCCGATGCCCGAGCCGGGGGCGATGTCGGGCATCGGCGGCGCGGCGGGGAGGATGGCGACCGCGATCCCGAGGCCGACGGCGAGGCGGACGCGCGTGGGCATGCCGCGCGTGGAGAAGACCGGCGCGGCCATCAGCAGCCCGAGCAGGCGCGTGAGCGGGAACATGAATGCCGCCAGCCAGGCGTCGAGCTGGGCCGAGGTGAGGCTGAGCATGGCGGCGGCGCGGCTAGCCGATCATCGCGGGGATGGCGCTGAAGAGCCGCCGCATGAAGTCGGTGATCATCGTGATCATCCAGGGCCCGGCCAGTATCAGGGTGAGGAAGATCGCCACGACTTTGGGCACGAAGGTGAGGGTCATTTCGTTGATCTGGGTGGCGGCCTGGAAAATGCTGACGACGAGGCCGGTGACGAGCGCCGCGAGAAAGAGCGGCGCGGAGACCATCAGGGTGATTTCGACGGCCTGGCGGCCCAGTTCGATGACGGCGGTGGGGGTCATGGCGGATTCCTGGACGCTAGATGACGGCGAAGCTGCGCACGAGCGAGCCGATGATGAGGCCCCAGCCGTCGACGAGTACGAACAGCATGAGTTTGAACGGCAGGGAGACGATGATCGGCGACATCATCATCATCCCCATCGACATGAGTACCGAGGCGACCACCATGTCGATGATGATGAAGGGGATGAAGATGATGAAGCCGATCTGGAAGGCGGTTTTGACTTCCGAGGTGACGTAGGCGGGGATGATGACCCGCATCGGCAGATCCTCGGCTTTTTCGACCGGGGCGACTTTCGCCATTTCGGTGAAGAGGGAGAGGTCGCTTTCGCGTATCTGGTGCAGCATGAAGGTGCGCAGCGGCACCGAGGCGCGCGCCAGCGCCTGGTCGATGCCGATGCTGCCTTCGGAGAGCGGACGATAGGCGTCGGCATATACCCGCTCGGCGACCGGGGACATGATGAAGAAGGTGAGAAAGAGGGTCAGTCCGATCAGTACCTGGTTGGGGGGGGAGGTCTGGGTGCCCATGGCCTGGCGCAGCAGGGCGAAGACGATGATGATGCGGGTGAAACTCGTCATCATCAGCACCATCGCGGGGAGGAAGCTCAGCAGCGTGAGGAGCAGCAGGGTTTGCACCGACAGTGTGTAGGTCGTCGCGCCGCCGGGGCCGGGGGTGGCGGCGAACGCGGGCAGGCCCGGTAAGTCCGCTTCCTGCGCGTGGGCGAGGAGGGGGGCGGCGAGGGCGAGGGCGAGGAAGAGCGCCGTGGCGCGGAGGTTTCTAGCCCGCATTCCGGCGTCCTTGCAGCGCCTGGCGCAGGCGGGCGGCGAATGCGGCGGCGGGGGCGGCGGGAGGGGGCGTCGTGGCGGCGGCGGCTGGCAGTTCGTCGCGCGCGAAGACGTGCAGGGTGCGCACGTTGTTCGGGGTGACGCCGAGCAGGATGAGTTTGTCGCCGGCTTCGAGCAGCACCGCGCGTTCGCGCGGGCCGACCGCCGTGGCGCCGATGACGCGCAGCAGGCCGCCGCCGCGCATGGGGGCGGAGAAACGTTTCAGCAGCCAGACGCAGGCGATGAGGATGGCGAGCACGACAGCCAGGCCGAACAGCATTTGTCCGAGGCCGGTGAGCGGATCGGCGATGACGGGGGGGACGGGCGTTCCGGTGTCGGCAAGGCAGTGGCCGGGGAGGGCGAGGGGGAGCGTCAACGGCAGGCGCATGGGGCGCGTGCCGCGCGGGGGCGGGACGGGGGATGCGGGAGCGGCGGCGCGCGGGGGCATGGGCATGTCCGGGGGATCAATGGTGGATTTTGCGGATGCGCTCGGCGGGGGTGATGATGTCGGTGAGGCGGATGCCGAATTTGTCGTTGACCACCACGACTTCGCCTTGCGCGATCAGGGTGCCGTTGACCAGTACGTCCATCGGTTCGCCCGCCAGGCCGTCGAGTTCCACGACCGAGCCGTGAGCCAGTTGCAGCAGGTTGCGGATCGAGAGTTTGGTGCGCCCGAGTTCGACGGTGATCTGCACGGGAATGTCGAGGATCATGTCGAAGTCGTTGATCGAGCCGGATTTGCCGCTGCCGTTGCCCAGGTCTTCAAAAAGCTGGCTTGCCGGCTTGGCCTGGTAGGGCGACTCGCCGGCAACGGAAGCCAGGTCGGCGGCGACCTGCGCCGCTTCGGGGTCAAGGTTGTTTTCGTGGGCGGCCTGTTCCTGCATGGCGGCCGCCCAGTCGTCTTCGGCGGCGCCGCCGCTTTCGGTTTCGGCGGCGGCTTGTTCCTGCATGGCCGCGGCCCAGTCGTTTTCGCCGATCTGGGCGTCGGTTTTGTCGTCGTCAGCCATTTTTGCGGCCTCCAGCCAGCTTGTTGAGGGGTTCGCTGCTGCCGAGCAGGCGATCGACCATTACCGCGTATTGGCGGTTCCGGGTGCCGGAATGGCATTCAAATACGGGCACGCCGTCGACGACGGCTTGCAGGAGCGCGGGGACATCGAGCGGAATCACGTCGCCGGCGCGCATGTTGACGATGTCGCGCAAGGTCGCCCTGGCTGTGCCGAGGTTGCAGACGAGTTCGATTTCGGCGCCCTGCAATTCCTGCGACAGCATGTTGATCCAGCGTTTGTCCTGGGTGAGATGGTCGCTTTGCATCGTCGAGTAGAGCAGGTCGCGGATCGGCTCCAGCATCGAGTAGGGGAAGCAGATGTTCATTTCGGCCTGCACGTCGCCCATTTCCAGCATGAAGGCGGTGGTGACGACGATTTCGGAAGGGGTGGCGATGTTGGCGAACTGCGAATTCATTTCCGAGCGCACGTATTCGAGGTCGATGTGAAAGACCGGCTCCCATGCCTTGCCGTATTCGGTAAAGACCACATTGAGCAGGCCCTGGATGATGCGCTGCTCGGTGGGGGTGAAATCGCGCCCTTCGACCCGGGTATGGAAACGTCCGTCGCCGCCGAACATGTTGTCGATGATGACGAAGACCAGCGTCGGGTTGAACACCACGAGCCCGGTGCCCCGCAACGGTTTGGCGAGGACGAGGTTGAGATTGGTGGGGACGACCAGGTTGCGCACGAATTCGGCGTATTTCTGCACCTTGATCGGGCCGACCGAGACTTCGACGTTGCGGTGCATGTAGTTGAAAAGCCCGATCCTCAGGTAACGCGCGAACCGTTCGTTTATCAGTTCCATGGTGGGCATGCGCCCACGCACGATGCGCTCCTGGGTGGCCATGTTGTAGGTGCGGACGCCGCCCTGTTCTTCCTCCTCGTGGGCGGGTTCGTCGGATTCGCCGTTTACGCCGCGCAGCAGGGCGTCGACTTCTTCCTGGGAGAGAAAATCCGAAGCCACGATACGGCTCCGTCATTGAATGATGAATGAGTTGAAGAGGACGGCCTGGATCGGCCCCGTGGCCAGGGTGCGGATTTCCGACGACGGCGGTGGCGGGACGCCGAGCATGGTGTTGAGCTGCGCCTGGATTTCGTCAGCCAGCGCTTCCCGGCCCTTGGCGTCCTGGATGTCGGCGGGGCGTTTCGAGGAGAGGATCATGTTGACCCGGTGCCGGATCTCGGGCATCCAGCCCTTGAGGGCGTCGGCGGTACGCTGGTCGGACACACGGATGGCGATGACCGTTTGCAGGTAATGGCTGTCGTCGCTGTCTTCGCCGACCAGGTTGACGGTGAAGGGGTCGAGCGGCGCGAATACCGGCGGCTTGTTGAGGTCGACGGCGCTGCTTGTGGCTTCTTGCACGGGCGGCGGGGCGGTTTCGTGTCCGCCGCTTCCGCCGCTTTTTTTCAGGATCAGCAAGGCGGCGATGCCCAGCACCGCGATGAGGAGCAGAGCCAGGACGAGCAGGACGATGATCAGCAACATTTTGCCGCTGCGCTTGGCAGGTGCGGGCGCCGCCGCCGCGGCTTCTTGCTTGGCGGGAGTCTTGGCTGCTTGCGCCATTTGGATTTCTCCTTTTCTGCGCTTGATTATCGCTTGTCGCCATCGCCCGCCAAGCGCGGAAAAGTGGGGCGGAGCGCCCCTTATTCAACCGCTTCAGGCGAACGTGTCGACGAGTCCATTATCCGGTTTTACCCATTTGGTGGATGTGACGGTCGCGGCATTGTCATTGCCGTCATCATGATCACCGCCAAGGGCGCGGCCGGTGGCGCGCGCGCGCTCGTCGTTCTGGGCCTGGCTTTCGCCGGAGGTATCGACGCTGGCTTCGCCCAGGTCGATGCCGGCCTGGGCGAGCAATTCGCGCAGGCGCGGCATGGCCTGCTCCAGCGCGTCCCGCGCCGCCTGGGAGGCGGCGACGAACTGGGCCGTGGTCTGGTCGCCGTTGAGGTTGATCGAGACTTCCACCTTGCCGAGATGGGGCGGGGTGAGGACGAGTTCGGCGCGGCTTTCGGCACGCCCCAGCATCCACATGATCTTGTTGCCGGTTTCCTCGGCCCAGGCGCGCTGCCCGACGGCGGTGGAAACGGTGAAGCGGGGCAGGGCGGCGCTTTCCTGGGCCGCCGTCCGCAGGGCGTTCGTGAGCGGCACGGGGGTGGTTTCGCCGCCGCTGCCCGCTGTGGCGGTTTGTTGTGTCCCCGTGCCGGCGCGCGCGGCGAGGATGTCCGCGCGCAGGCCGGGAATCGCGGCTTCGATGCCTGGCGCGGGCGCGGCGGCGCGGGGGTGGGAGGTCGTTGCGCTTTCCGGCCTGGCCGCCGCGTTGTTTCCGGCGGGATCGGCGGGAATATTGCCGGCCATCGTGGCCATGCGGCGGGCGCGTCCGCCGGGGGCGTCACGGGTGGATGCCCCGATGTCGGTTTCTTCCGCCGCCGCGTCATCCGGGGCGCTGTCGCCGCCGTCCGTACCGGCAAGCGCGTCGGGTAGGGCGGCAATCGTTGCCGGTAAGACCGGGGCGATGGCGGTTTCCACGGCCTGGGGCTGCGTCTGTACCTGGGGCTGCGCTTCGGCCTGCGGTGCGGCGGCGTTTGCGTCGGCATCCTCCGGCGTGGGGGCGGATGCGGTTGGGGGGGCCTCGCCTTCGGCATCGTCCGTGTCCTGCGCGCGCGCGGCGGGGGCTTCCGTGGCGTCCGGCGCGTCCCGTCCGGCGGGCGGATCGTCGGCGCGCGTGGGCGGGCGTTCAGGGTTGGCGGCGCGGCGCGGTTCGTGCGAGGGGCTTCGTTCGCGTGGCCCGCTTGCCGGCGACGGCGCGGATTCGCGCGATGGCGCGTGGTTCGTCCGGGGGGCGGATCTGGTTTCCGCCACCGGGGAAGGCGAAGAAGAAAGGGGCCGCGCGCCGATGCCGGTCTGCATCTGGTTGCGCAGGAGTTCGGAAAAACGGGTATCGGATGCGCCGCGGAGGGCATCGGTATTGGCCGCCATGCCGGAAGCGGTGAGATTCGATATGTTGCTGGATACCGGAGTTGCCATTGCCTTTGCCCTCGTCAGCTTGTGTCCAGACTAGCGGGAGCAAGGCGCGTGCCAGGAGGGGATGGGCGGTTCAGCCCTGATCCTGGTTTTTTTCACGGTATTTGCGCAGGGCATGATCGTCGGTAAAACGTTGTTCCTGGCGCTCGTCCTTGCGGGCGAGTTCTTCCTGGAAGCGTTGCGACAGGGTATCGAAGGCGCGTACCCGGGTGCGTTGCGCCATCCACTGTTGCTGGCCCTGCGAAGTGTGTTGGCGCGATTGTTCGACGGCGCGCCGTTGCGCTTCGACGGCTTCGTCGATGCGGTTCAGGAAATTGCGGTAGTTGCGCATGGCATCGGGGCCGATGCCTTCGCGCGCCGCCGTGACGAAGCGTTCGCTGTATTCATCGCGGTAGCGTTGAAGCAGTTCCAGCTTTTGCTGGCCGCTGCGCTCGGAGGCGATCAGTTGTCCAAGTTGCCGGGTGATCTCGTCCATGCGGGTGTTGGCGAGGTCGAGCAGGGGCTGGAGAGGGAATTTATCTGACATTGAATGTCATCGGGAAGAAGACATCCTCATTGTAATGATCTCCGCCGGGTATGGCCCATGCTGATTTCACACTGCGACCAAGACGCGGTTCTTGCCCGCGCGCTTGGCGGCATACATGGCTTTGTCGGCGCGGGCGATGGTCGCTTCGGGCTGTTCGCCGGGCGAGAGTTGGGCGATGCCGGCGCTGAAGGTGATCAACAGCCGTTCGCTGTCGGGCGCGCAGAAGATGCGGCGGGTCAGTTCGCGTTGCAGGCGCATGAGAATGGTGTTGGCGGACTTGGGCGGGGTGTCCGGCAGCAGGATGATGAATTCCTCGCCGCCGTAACGTGCCACGACGTCCTGCGGACGCAGGGTCTCGGTCACGGTGCGGGTGAGGTGGCAGAGCGCCTCGTCGCCGGTGCCGTGGCCGTATGTGTCGTTGAATTTCTTGAAGTTGTCGATGTCGATCAGCGCAATGCAAAGGGGGGTGCCATTGCGGTTCATGCGCGATATTTCGCGGGCGAGCGCCTCGTCCAAGCCCCTGCGGTTGAGCGCCCCGGTGAGTGAATCGTGACGCATGAGGCGGCTGGCTGCGTCCAGTTCGCTTTGCAGGCGACGGATTTCCTGGTTGGCGTCGTCGACCCGTTCGCGCAACTCGATGAGTTCCTGACCGGCGCGCAGGGTCGATTCCTGGGCGGAGCGGGTGCCAGCCAGCAGTTCGCCGACCACTTCGGACAGATCGGCGATGTTGGTCGCTTCGCCGATGCGCCGCGCGCTGCGCCCGAGCAGGTCGTGATAGTCGCTGGTGTGAACGGTGACTTCAGCCAGGCGGTCGATGAAGCCAGCCAGCATTTCTTTCAGGTGATCCTGGGCTTCGATCAGTTCGCGCTTCAGGCGGCCCTGTTTGTCGATGACTTCCCGCAGTTGCTGACTGGCGCTGTCGAGCATGCGCAGGTCGAGGGGGCCGGAGAATGTCTCGGAGATCATCGTCAATTGGCCGTGCAGCCAGCTGTCGTCGATGACCAGTTCGCTGATGTTGTCGATGATCAGGCGCATCAGGGCGAGCAGGGCTTCGCGCACGGCGTGGCGTTCCTCGCCGATCTGTTCCATGCGGGCGACGAGCCGTTCGAGGCGGGCGGGGATGTCCGCCTGGACGCCACCGCCGAGAAGGATGTCCGAGAGCGCGCGCGCTTCGCGGGACAACGGCTCGTCGTTGCCAGCCAGCGGCAGCACGCCATCCGTCAGGAGCCCGGCCAGCAGCGGGCGCAGCGGCGTATCCGGCGCGACGGCGGCGTCCTGCCCGGGCCTGGGGGCGGAGGGTGGGGCAGGGGATTCCGGCGTTCCGGCGGCGGCCATGGTGTCCGCCCCGGCGCTGCCGGATTGGCTCCAACTGCGTACCAGGGCGCTCAGGCGATCGTGAAGGATGTCGACGCCGGGATGGGCGTCCAGGACGTGGTTGAGCGCCTCGCGTTTGCGCGCCTGGGTCAGTTCGGCGTGCGGGCGCTCGAATTGCAGGATCAGGTCGCGGACCAGCGCCTCCCATGGCCTGTCGCCGCTGTTCCGGCTGGCATGCAGGTCGACGATGACCTGGTGCAGTTCCTGCCATTTGCCGCTGGCGACGGCCGCGTCGAACGCCTGCGCGTTGCGCAGATCGGCCACGGTGGCGCGCGGCAACGTCCCCGCGATGGCCTTGAGCGCGCGGGTGGGAAAAACGTCGTCGTCAGGCGAGCCGCGTATCTGGAAATACAGTTCGCGGTAGTTGTCCGGCGTGGGCGGTACTTTGCGCAGGGCGAGCTGGCGGAGGGTTTCGCGCGCAAGCCTGGATGGCGAGTCGGAATCGGCGTCGCCGTATCTGGGTTTCGGCGGCGGGCGGCGGGGTTTGATCGGCGGGGAGGGTTTCATGGAGGGACGTTCCCTTCTTCTGCATGGAGCGAGCCAATGGCCGCGGCAAGTATGGCACGCGCGGGCAGGGGGTCAGCATTGTGGATGTTCGGTGTCGTTGTTCATTATTTATCGCGCCATCGCTCTTTCCGCCCTTGGCGCGGCCCCGGAGGCCCGCGGGCCGATATCGTCGTGCCGCGCCGGCGTGTATTCGTCCACCCAGCGTTGGATGGCGCGGCGCACGGCTTCGTCGTCTGGCGAAGCGGATTGTTCGAGCCAGGTCTGCAAGGTGTCGAGAAAATCGGGCGCGACCGGGCGCGAGCGCGCAATCCGCAATTTGGGGTGGTGTGTCGGCAGCGTCTGCTCGGCGTCGGCCAGCAGTTCTTCGTAGAGCTTTTCCCCGGGACGCAGGCCGGTGAATTCGATCCCTATCTGCGCTTCGGTGTAGCCGGAAAGCCCGATCATGTTGCGCGCGAGATCGGCGATCCTTACTGGCTTGCCCATGTCGAGGACGAAGATTTCCCCGTTTTTCCCCTGGGCCGCCGCCTGGAGCACCAGTTGCACCGCTTCGGGGATGGACATGAAGTAGCGGGTGATTTCCGGGTGCGTCACCGTTACCGGGCCGCCGCTGGCGATCTGGGCCTGGAACTTGGGGATCACGCTGCCGGTGCTGCCGAGCACGTTGCCGAAGCGCACGACCTCGAAGCGCGTCCCGCCCCGGGAAGCGAGCGCCTGGCAGAGCATTTCAGCCAGGCGTTTGCTCGCGCCCATGACATTGGTCGGATTGACCGCCTTGTCGGTGGAGATCATCACGAACCGTTCCACGTCATGCCGCAGGGCGCAGCGGGCGAGTTGCAGGGTGCCGTAGACGTTGTTGCGCATCGCCTGCCACGCATTGCCGGTTTCCATCAGCGGTACGTGTTTGAAGGCGGCGGCGTGGAAGAC
Source organism: Azoarcus sp. (assembly GCA_031258035.1). Taxonomy (GTDB): domain Bacteria; phylum Pseudomonadota; class Gammaproteobacteria; order Burkholderiales; family Rhodocyclaceae; genus WRNU01. The sequence continues at coordinate 10,814 of JAIRNL010000206.1, forward strand.
GATCCGTGGTTGCCATGCCGAGAAGATTTCCTCGTTGCGGGCATCGTCCTGGACGTTGCCGATGAGCGGGACGACTTCCGTCCCGGGGCGATGGTGGGACAACCATTCCGCGATCGAGTACAGCGCGAATTCGCTGGCTTCCAGCAAGATCAGCCTTTCCGGCTCGAAACGCGCGAGTTGGCGACACAGTTCGCTGCCGATGGAGCCTCCCGCGCCCGTGACGAGAATCGCGCGGCCCGCGACCAATTGGTGTACATGGGCCGTGTCGATATGCACCGGCTCGCGCCCGAGCAGATCCTCGACATCGATTGGACGCATGGCGTCGATTTTCACCTGGCCACACATCAGCGTCTCGATGTCCGGCACGGTGAAGACCCTGGCGCCCGCGCCCACGGCAATATTGGCGGCGCGCCTGATGATCGAAGGCGAAGCCGAGGGCATGGCGAGAATGACATGTTCCGCCCGGAAATCGGCCAGCACGCCGGGCAGGGTATCGACGCCGCCCCGGATCGGAATGCCGGACAGATCCAGCCCCCATTTTTTCCGGTCATCGTCGACCAGCGCCACGACCCGCCAGTTGGGGCTGCGTTCGAGCTGCTGTACCAGCATGGCGCCGCCGTTGCCTGCGCCGACCACCACCACCGGCTTGCCGTTGCCGGAAGATTTGCGGCCATATTGGCGGTAGTCTTTCCATATTCGCCATGTCACCCGACCGCCGCACATGATGGCGGTGAGCAGCAGCGGATAGAGCACCAGCATGGCGCGCGGCGATACCGGCCCCGGGCCGATGAAGATCGCCTTGATGATCAGCAGTCCGGCGGTCGACACGGCCACCGCCTTCATGACGCGCTTGAGATCGGGGACGCTGGCAAAGCGCCAGATGCCACGGTACAAGCCTGCCCAGTGGCATGCCGTCGCCTGGATGAGCAGCAGCGCGGCGAGAATCGCGGCTGTCTGTGGAAGCGCGTCGGGGGAGGCGCTGTAATCGGGCGGCAATACAAAATTGAAGCGGATCAGCAAGCCGCAGATCCAGGCGACGATGACAGCGAAAAGATCGAACGAAACAACGAGAATGGTGCGAATCGTCATGGTGAAGAATTGTACAGTCCCGGAAGCGTGCCGTGCGTGATTTGCCCGTGTAATGCGGCATTGCGGGTGTGGATCGAAGTTTTCGTCATCCGTTTTTCCTTGTCCCGGCATCCAGGCGCCATGCAAGCAGGAGCAGGGGCGCGTAGGCGGTTGTCGTGGCGATGGCGGGGTGGAGCCAGCCCAGGACGACGGCAAGCGCCAGCGGCAGGAGCCAGAACAGGTCGATCGCCGCCGTCGCCAGCGTGACCCGCAGATGGCCCCAGCGCCGGGCGGCATGTTGGTAGGCGTGGCTGCTGTGCGCCTCGTGCAGCTTTTCTCCGGCGCGGGCCCGGCGCGCGAGCGTCAGGCTGGCATCGCTGATGAAGACCGCGAGCAGGATCGTCCAACTCCAGAAAAACGCCGAAGCCAGCAGCGCGGCCTGGAGCGAGAGGACGCCGAGCGTGAAGCCGAGAAAACCGCTGCCGGCGTCGCCCATGAAGATCCGCGCCGGCGGCCAGTTCCAGCGGAGAAACCCCGCCGTCGCCGCCGCGAGCAGGAGCGGCGCGGCGGCGAGAAGGGGCGCGCCGCCCAGCAGGAAAACCAGCGCGCCGCCAAGACAGACACAGATGGCTTCGACAGCGGCGATGCCGTCGATGCCATCCATGAAGTTGTAGAGATTGAGCGTCCAGACCAGGTAAAACACTTCGCCCAGGGCGAGGAGCGCCAGGAAAGCGCCCGCCGGGGGGACGGACAGGCCGAAGGGCACGGGGATTTCCGGCAGGATGGACAGGGCCGCGGCGGCGGCGGCGAAGTGCGCCAGCAGACGCCAGCGCGCGGCAAGGTGTCCGTGATCGTCGATGAAACCGACGGCGGCGACGATCCCGCCCGCGAGCGCCAGCGCCCCAACCAGCGAGATCGGCAGCAGGCCCGCCGCGCCGGCCACAGTCAGCGCGGCGACGAAACTTGCCACGATGGCGAGGCCGCCGCCGCGCGGGGTGGGCGCCGCGTGCGAACTGCGCGCATTGGGAACGTCGAGCAGGCGCCGGCGCAAAGCGTAGCGGCGCAACAGCGCGGTGAGCGCGAGCGAAACCGCCGCGACGGCGGGCGCCAGCCACCACCATTGCATGAGTTCCCCGTATGGCGCGGTTTCCATGTTCCGGCCGGTTCAGGTCTGGTTGGTTGCGCGGGCGCGGAAATCCGCCGCCGTCCGAGCCAGGGCGTCATCGGGCGCATGCGGCGGCGACCAGCCGAGCAGGCGGCGGGTATAGCCAATATCTATCCGCAATTCCGCGCAAAGGCGCTCGGCCATCGCCTGCCGTCCGAGCAGGCGGGCGGCGCTTTTCAGCAACCAGACGGGCACGGGCAGCAGCCGCGCCGGTTTCCCGAGCGCATCGCCGAGCCGGCGCAGGCATTCCGCCACCGACAGATCCTCGCCGTCACTCACGGGCAATACCTGATTGGCGGCGCCGGGGTGATCGACGCAAAGCGCCAGCAAGTCGACGAGATTGTCGCGCGCGACCAGGCTGCGCCGGTTGTCGGCGGCAGCCAGCGGCAGGGGCCAGCCCCGGTCGAGCCATTGCATCATGCGCAGGAAATTGGCCTTGACGCCGGGGCCATAGACCAGCGGCGGGCGGACGATGACGACATCCATGCCGCTGTCCGCGGCCAGCGCGGCCAGGGCGCGCTCGGCTTCGAGCTTGGAGAGCGCATAAGGATCGCCGGGCGCGGGCGCGGCATCGACGGTAAAAGGTTGGCCGGGCAAAGTGCGCTCGCCCCAGACCTTGGCCGTGCTCACGAACACGAAGCGCCGCGCCCCGGCCCGCGCCGCCTGGCTGGCGAGCCGTATGCTGCCTTCGACATTGCAGCGGCGGAACTCGGCGAGCGGATCGGCGGCGGTCTCCCGCATGACATGCGCGCGGCCCGCGCAATGGACGACCACTTCGACCCCGTCGAGTCCCCGTGTCCAGTCCGTGTCCGGGCCGAGCCCGGCGAAGTGGAAAACCTCCGCGCCGGCGGGCCGTCCCGGCAGTGCCGCCCTTGCAGCCAGCCGCAGGTCGTGGCCATCGGCAGCCAGCCGCCAGGCCAGGGCCTGGCCAATGAAACCGCTCGCGCCGGTAAGGAGAATCGTGCTCATGGGGGGGAATTCGTGGCCATGACCTATCGAGCCTGGGCGGCCCCTGTCGGCCACCGACTGAAACCGCGGGGACTCTACCCACCGCCCCGGACGCCGTCAACGTGCCGTCGAGGACGGGTTGGCGGCATACGGCCCGCATGGCCATGAGATGCCCGTATCCGCCTTTGCCCCGCGCGGCGGCCCGCTATAATCTGCGCCTGATCCGGCCTGCCGCCTGGCGGTCGGGCGCGTCCGCGTTTCCGCGTTTCGAGGTCTTCCCGTGCCCCTTACCATACTCGGCCTGTCCGGCGCCGTCAGCCACGACCCTTCCGCCGCCCTCTACATCAACGGCAAACTCGTCGCCGCCGCCGAAGAAGAACGCTTCGTGCGCGACAAGCACGCCAAGAACCGCATGCCTTGCGAGGCGGCGAAATTCTGCCTGGCCCAGGCCGGCATCGGGCCCGCCGACGTCGACGTCGTCGCCATTCCCTTTGCGCCGGTGAGCCTTTTCGGCCCCGCGCGCTGGCACTACGCCCGCCGCTACGCCTACGCGCCCGACCGGGCGCTGGACGCCATCCTGAACGGCAACCGGCGTTTCCGCCGTTACAGGAAACGCATAGAGTGGTGCCTGATCCAACTCGGATTCGACCTCGGGAAAACGACGATCCAACCCGTGGAGCACCACCTCGCACATGCAGCCAGCGCCTACCTGTGCTCCGGTTTCACCGAGAAGACCGCCATCCTCGGCATCGACGGCAAGGGCGAGTACGCCACCACTTTTTTCGGCTGGGGCGAAAACGGGAAAATCCACAAGATCAAGGAATTCTACGACCCGGACTCCCTGGGCGGCCTCTATGGCGCGCTCACCGAATACCTTGGGTTCGACATGCTCGACGGCGAATTCAAGGTCATGGGCATGGCCCCGTACGGCGATGCGGGCAGGTACGACTTCTCCCGCCTGGCTGAATTCAAGAACGGCGAACTCATCATCAATACCGATTACGTCAATGTGATCGGTCTGAAACGCTACAAGGAAAAAGGCAAGGGCTACTACTTCTCGCCCAGGCTCGTGGAATGGCTCGGCCCCCGACGCGAGGGCGACGTGGCCGACGAACCCTATATCCACCACGCAGCCAGCATCCAGGCGCTGTTTGAAAGACTCTCGCTGGAGATGATCGACCACTACCTCGGCGACATTCTCCGCGAGACCGGCAGGATCGCCTTTGCCGGCGGCTGCGCGCTGAACGTGAAGCTCAACCAGAAAATCATCGCCCGCCCGGACGTGAAGGAACTCTATGTGCAGCCAGCCGCTTCCGATGCGGGGACGGCGGTTGGCGCGGCGGCGTATGTCTCGCAGCAACGCGGCGTCGCGGTGGAAAAGATGGAGCACGTCTACCTCGGCCCCGAATACGCCAACGAGGATGTCATCGCCGCCATCGCCCATTACGAACGGCGGCACGCCATCGCCATCGACTGGGAAAAGATCGACGCCGCCGCCGTGCCGCGGACCGTCGCCCGGATACTCGCCGACGGCAACCCGGTCGCCTGGTTCCAGGGCCGCATGGAATTCGGCCCGCGCGCCCTGGGCAACCGTTCCATCCTTGGCTGTCCGAGCGTGGCGGGCGTGGCCGACCGCATCAATGCGCAAATCAAGTTCCGCGAACGCTGGCGGCCTTTCTGTCCCTCGATGCTCGATACCGTCGGCCCCCGGATGTTCGGGAACGACCATCCCGCGCCCTTCATGACGTTCACCTTTGAAGTGAGCGAAGAATGGAAAACCCGCGTGCCGGAAGTCGTGCACGAGGACGGCACCTCCCGCGCCCAGGTACTGAAGCGCGAATTCAATCCGCGCTATTACGACCTGATACTCGAACTGGAAAAACTCACCGGCAACGGCGTAGTCCTGAACACCTCGCTCAACCGGCGCGGCGAGCCGATGATCTGCTCGCCGGCGGATGCGCTGGGGATGTTCTACGGCTCCGACCTGCAATATCTCGTCATGCAGGATGTG
>JAIRNL010000281.1 GCA_031258035.1 Azoarcus sp.
GAGGATCGGTTATCATCACGCTTTCCCGCAGTACAACTCCCATGACCAAATACGTCTTCGTTACGGGTGGTGTCGTGTCCTCATTGGGCAAGGGCATCGCGGCGGCCTCGCTCGGGGCCATCCTGGAGTCGCGCGGCATCCGCGTCACTCATCTCAAACTCGATCCCTATATCAACGTCGATCCCGGCACCATGTCGCCGTTCCAGCACGGCGAGGTGTTCGTCACCGAGGACGGGGCCGAAACCGACCTCGACCTCGGGCACTACGAACGCTTTTCCAGCGCCAGAATGTCGCGGCACAACAACTTCACCACCGGGCAGGTCTATGACGCGGTGCTGAAGAAGGAACGGCGCGGCGAATACCTGGGCAAGACCGTGCAGGTGATCCCGCACATCACCGACGAGATCAAGGCCAAGATCAAGGCCGGCGCCGCCGGGGCCGAGGTGGCGATCGTCGAAGTCGGCGGCACGGTGGGCGACATCGAATCGCTGCCGTTCCTCGAAGCCATCCGCCAGATGGGGCTGGAGGGCGGACGCCTCAATACCTGTTACATCCATCTCACCCTGCTGCCGTACATCCCGACGGCGGGCGAACTGAAAACGAAGCCGACCCAGCACTCGGTGAAGGAGTTGCGCGAGATCGGCATCCAGCCGGACATCCTGCTTTGCCGCGCCGATCGCGCCATGCCCGCCGAAGAGCGGCGCAAGATCGCGCTTTTCTGCAACCTCATGCCCGAGGCGGTGATCGAGTGCGTGGATTCGGACTCGATCTACAGGATTCCCGGCATGCTGCATGAGCAGATGATCGACGAAATCGTCTGCCACAAACTCTCCATCCTGGCGCGCGCCGCCGATCTGTCGATCTGGGACAAACTCGTCGATGCGATCGAACATCCGAAAGCGACGGTCGATGTGGCTTTCGTCGGCAAATACGTCGATCTCATCGAATCCTACAAATCGCTGATCGAGGCGCTCAATCACGCCGGGATGCACACCGGCGCGAAAGTGAACATCCACTACATCGACGCCGAGAAGATCGAGACGGACGGCTGCGGCGCGCTCGAAAAAGTAGACGCCCTCCTGGTGCCGGGCGGTTTCGGCAAGCGCGGCACCGAAGGCATGATCGCCGCGATCCACTACGCGCGCGCGCGCAAAGTGCCATATCTCGGCATCTGTCTGGGGATGCAGCTCGCGGTGATCGAATACGCGCGCAACGAGGCGGGACTGGCCGAGGCGCACAGCACCGAACTGGAACCCGACACGCCCCATCCCGTGGTGGCGCTGATCGACGAATGGGTCGACCGCGAAGGCCGGGTCGAGCGCCGCGACGCGCATTCCGACCTCGGCGGCACCATGCGCCTGGGGGCGCAACGCTGCCCGATCGTGCCCGGCACCCTGGCCGCGGACATCTACGGCAAGGAAGTCAACGAACGCCATCGTCACCGCTACGAAGTCAACAACTTCTACGTCCCCCGCCTGGAAGCCGCCGGGCTGACGATCTCGGCGCGCACGCCGAGCGAGAACCTGCCCGAAATCATGGAATTGCCGCAAGACCGGCATCCGTGGTTCCTGGGCGTGCAGTTCCACCCCGAATTTACCTCCAACCCGCGCCGCGGGCACCCGCTTTTCATCGCCTACATCGAGGCCGCGCTGGCCCGGCGAGCACAGAACGGAGCGCGACAAACATGAAACTATGCGATTTCAAGATCGGCCTCGAACAGCCGTTTTTCCTGATCGCCGGCCCTTGCGTGGCCGAATCCGAGCAACTGTGCGTGGACGTGGCCGGGCGCATGAAGGACATCTGCGCCGGCTTCGGCATCCCGTACATTTTCAAGGCGTCCTATGACAAGGCCAATCGCAGCTCAGCCAGGAGCTTTCGCGGCCACGGCATCGAGGCGGGACTGAAAATCCTCGCCGAGGTCAGGGCGCAACTTGGCGTGCCGGTACTCACCGATGTCCATTCCGAGGCCGAAATCCCCGCGGCGGCGGCGGTGGCCGACGTGTTGCAGACCCCGGCCTTCCTCTGTCGCCAGACCGACTTCATCCAGGCGGTAGCGGCCACCGGCCGGCCGGTCAACATCAAGAAGGGCCAGTTCCTCGCCCCCGGCGAGATGAAAAACGTCGTCGCCAAGGCGCGGGAAGCCAATGGCGGCGCCAACAACATCATGGTGTGCGAGCGCGGGGTTTCGTTCGGCTACAACAACCTCGTCTCCGACATGCGCTCGCTGGCGATCATGCGCGAAACCGGCTGTCCGGTCGTATTCGACGCCACGCACTCGGTGCAATTGCCCGGCGGGCAGGGCACGGCCTCGGGCGGACAGCGCGAATTCGTCCCGGTGCTGGCGCGCGCGGCGGTCGCGGTAGGGGTTGCGGGACTGTTCATGGAAACGCACCCGAACCCCGAAGCGGCGCTCTCCGACGGCCCCAACAGCTGGCCGCTCGACCACATGGCCGTGCTCCTTGCGACGCTCAGGGAACTCGACCGGCTGGCCAAGGCTTCCCTGCTCCTGGACGCCGCCGGGCCGGCGGAATAACCACCAGTAATGCCCCCCCAACTCGACAGGAACCAATATGAGTGCAATCGTTGATGTCATCGCCCGCGAAATCCTCGATTCCCGCGGCAATCCCACCGTCGAAGCCGACGTGCTGCTCGAATCCGGCGTCATGGGCCGCGCCGCCGTGCCCTCTGGCGCTTCCACCGGCTCGCGCGAGGCCATCGAGCTGCGCGACGGCGACGCCGGCCGCTTCCTCGGCAAGGGCGTGCTGCGCGCGGTCGAAAACGTGAACACCGAAATCTCGGAAGCCATCGTCGGGCTCGATGCCGAAGAACAAACCTTCATCGACCGCAGCATGATCGAACTCGACGGCACCGACAACAAATCGCGCCTGGGCGCCAATGCCATCCTCGCGGTGTCGGTGGCGGTGGCCAAGGCGGCGGCGGAAGAAGCCGGCCTGCCGCTTTACCGCTATTTCGGCGGCGCCAGCCCGATGGTGATGCCGGTGCCGATGATGAACGTCATCAACGGCGGCGAGCACGCCAACAACAGCCTCGACATCCAGGAATGCATGATCATGCCGGTGGGGGCGAAAAGCTTCCGCGAGGCGCTGCGCTGCGGCGCGGAAATTTTCCAGCACCTGAAGAAGATCACCGACAAGAAAGGCTTTCCGACCACGGTGGGCGACGAAGGCGGCTTTGCCCCCAACGTCTCCGGCACCGAAGAAGCCCTGCGCCTGATCCTCGAAGCCGTCGCCGCCGCCGGCTACGAGCCGGGCCGCGACGTGCTGCTGGCGCTCGACTGCGCCGCCTCGGCGTTCCACGAGGATGGCAGGTACGAACTGAAAGGCGAAGGGCTCTCGCTCGAAGCCAGCGGCTTTGCCGATTACCTGGCCGCGCTCGTCGACAGATTCCCCATCGTCTCCATCGAGGACGGCATGGCCGAAGGCGACTGGGAAGGCTGGAAGCTGCTCACCGACCGCCTGGGCAAGAAAGTGCAACTCGTCGGCGATGACCTGTTCGTGACCAACACCCGGATTCTCGAACAGGGCATCTCCCAGGGCATCGCCAATTCGATCCTGGTCAAGATCAACCAGATCGGCACCCTGACCGAGACCTTCGCCGCGGTCGAAATGGCCAAGCTCGCCGGCTACACGGCGGTGATCTCGCACCGCTCGGGCGAAACCGAGGACAGCACCATCGCCGACATCGCCGTGGGGCTGCGCGCGCAGCAGATCAAGACCGGGTCGTTGTCGCGCTCCGACCGTATTGTCAAGTACAATCAGCTCCTTCGCATCGAGGAAGAGCTTGGCGATTCGGCCCACTATCCGGGTCGGCGCGCGTTCTACAACCTGCGTTGACGGCAGGAGCGCCATGGCGCTTCGTCCCATTTTCTTCGTGCCCGCCGTTCAACGGCATGAGCGTCCCTTATGCGTTGGCCCATCGCCATCCTCATCGTGCTGGTCATCGTGTTGCAGTATCCGCTGTGGCTGGGCCGTGGCGGGTGGTTGCGGGTGTGGGAAATCGACAAGGAATTGCAGGCGCAGCGCGAGCGCAACCACCGTCTGGAAGACCGCAACGCCAACCTCGATGCCGAAGTGACCGATCTCCAGACCGGCACCGACGCCATCGAGGAGCAGGCGCGCTACGACCTGGGGCTGGTGCGTCCGGGAGAGATTTTCGTGCAGGTGCCCCGCGAGCCGACCCCCAACACGCGTGCGCCGAAACCCGCTCCGGAGGAACCCGGCCAGC
>JAIRNL010000283.1 GCA_031258035.1 Azoarcus sp.
TGCTGTTCGATGGCCTGCGCCGCGGCCAGGTCGAGACTCGAACGGGCTTCGTCGACATCGGTGCGCGTCCCCGCACCGGTCTGGAAGGCTTTCTGGGCATAGTCCAACTGCGCCAGATAGGCATCGCGCTGCCCCTTGATGACGTCCAGCTCCGCTTCCGCGAGCAGGACGTCGAAGTACGCCGTGCTGACGCGCGTCCCGACATCCTGCTCCGCCCATTGCAGGCTGGCCTCGGCGCCCGCAACCTGCGCTTGCGCCTGTCGCCAGGCGGCATAGCTGCCGGGCCGGAACAGCGGCTGGCGCAGGCCCAGGACGTAGTTGTAGCTGCGGTAGTCGCTGTCCTGGTCGGCGTAACCCTTCCTTTCTACGTCGGACGAATTGCGGCTATTGGAACCGTTGAACGATACGTTGGGCAACATCTGCGCCAGGGCCTGCGGCGCCGCCTCGCGCCGGGCGCGGGTATCGGCCTGCGAGGCAAGGTAGTTGGCGTCGGACTGCACCGCCTCGCGGTACAGGCTCAACAGGTCGTCGGCCCAGGCCGGCGAGGAAACCGCCATCGTGCAGCCCAGCAGCGCCGCGGCGACGCGGGACATTGGTGTTTTCATCGTGTGAATCCCTCTCATTCTTCTTTCATGGAAAAGGCAATCCGCTTCAATAACGGGTGCAACAGGTAGGTCAACATCGAGCGTTCGCCGGTCAGGATGATGACTTCCACCGGCATGCCTGCCTGCAAACGACGACTGCCCAGGATTTTCATGCCTTCCTCCGTCACCGATACCCGTGCCAGGTAATAACTGATGCCGGTCTTCTCGTCGGTGAGCAGGTCGTTGGAGATCGACACGACCTTGCCGGGCACCACGAGGGACGGCGTGTGGGCAAAAGCGGAAAAACGCACATCGGCGCTGAAACCCGCTTGCACGCGGTCGATGAATTGAGGCGGCACCTGGGTCTCCAGTAGCAAAGGCTCGTCGCCGGGCACGACATCCATTATTTTTTGTCCCGGCGAAATAACACCACTTACCGTCTGCGCCGTCAACCCCACCACCTGCCCGGAAGCGGGCGCGCGGATGACCGTGCGCGCCAGCTCGTCCCTGAGCGCATGGAAACGCTCGCCTTCGCCGTCGACCTGGCTGCGCACGTCCGCCAGTTCCTTGTCGACTTCTTTCCTGAATTCCTGCTGTCTCTGGGCGATGCGCAGCTTCGTTTCCACCAGGGAACTGCGGGAGCGTTCGATGCTGCCCTGCAAATCGGCGATCGACCCCATGGTCTCGGCGCTCGAACGTTCCAGGGCCAGCAAATCGTTTCTCGGCGCGTACCCCTCGCGCACCATGTCTTTCAGGCCGCGCGTTTCTTCTTCCAGCAGGCGCAGTTGCGCGTTGCGCGCTTCCAACAAACCCTGATAACCCGAGAGGGAGGCTTCCAGCCCGACGATGGATTCTTCCATCGCCTGAAGCTCGGTCCGCAACGACATGCGCCGCGAATTGAACAGGCCTTCCTGGTTGGCCATCAGGCTGGCCACCAGGGGGTCGTCCTGCGCTTCCAGCAAATCGGTGTGGAAGACGATATCGTCACGCCCGCCCTGTTCCGCCACCAGACGGGCCTCGGTCGCCCGCAGGGTGTAGTAGCGCAGGCGGGCGCTCTCGAAATTGGCCTGGGTCGCGGCCGGGTCGATTTCGATCAGGGGGTCGCCTTCCCGCACGAACTGCCCTTCCTTCACGTGCACGGATTTGACGATGCCGCCGGAGAGATGCTGCACCGCCTTGCGCTTGGTGTCGATCGCCACCACGCCGCTGGTCGGGACGCCTTCGTCGAGCGGCGCCAGCGCCGCCCACAGCAGGAAACCGCCAAATCCGATCGCCAGGGCCCAGAAACCGATGCGGGCCGGCGAGCGGGTATCGGTTGGCAGTCCTTCGTTTTCCGCTTCGGCGTGCCCGCGCCCAGCCAGCGCCACCGGCCGGGGCGAAATGACGCTCACCAGTGAATCCAGGGCTGTTTTCGGGGGCGCCACCACCGGCAGGGCAGCAGTCATATCAGGCTCGTCGTTTTTCGCCATTCGGTTCATCGCCAACATGTGGACGATCCATTACATCGACATCACTATGGGTGTAACCGCCGCGCCGGGCATGGCCCCGTAGCCGCTTCCCCCCGCCTCGGCATTGCCGGAGAAAGAGCTCGTGGTGCGCGGAGGCGTTCTCGCGGCCTCGGGCGCCGCCGCATTCTTCTGGCGCACAGGTTCCAGCCGCTGCACGCGACCATCTTCCATGATCAGGAGGGTATCCATCGCCGCCATGATGTGCGGACGGTGACTGATCAGCACGAGCGTCACGCCGCGCTCTTTCAGGGCCATGACCGCCTGCAACAGGGCGCGGTCGCCCGCTTCGTCCAGGTTGGCATTCGGTTCGTCGAGCACCACCAGACGCGGATTGCCGTAGAGGGCCCGCGCCAGGCCGATGCGCTGGCGCTGGCCGCCGGAAAGGAAGCTGCCGCCCTCGCCGATCTGGGTATCGTATCCCTTGGGGAAGCGCAGGATCATTTCATGCACGCCCGCCTGCTGGCAGGCTTCGATCACCAGCGCGGGATCAATCTCGCCGAAACGGGCCACGTTCTCGGCGATCGTGCCATCGAAAAGCTCCACGTCCTGCGGCAGATAGCCGAGATTGGCGCCCAGTTCGGTGCGTTCCAGGCCGTGGAGGGGCACATCGTCGAGAAGCACTTCGCCTCCCACGTCCGGCCAGATGCCGAGCAGCACGCGCGCCAGCGTGGATTTGCCCGAACCCGACGGCCCCTTCACCCCCAAGGCGATACCGGCGGGGATTTCCAGCGAGATGTCTTGCAGGATGGGTTGCGAACGCCCGGCGGCATCGGCGATGACATGTTCCAGCCGCAAGGCCGCGCCCGGCGTGTCCGCCACCAGCGCGACCGCCTCGCGTTCCGGATGCTCTTCCAGCGCCCTTTCCAGATTCAGGAAAGCCTGCTTTGCCGCCACGATGTCCTTCCAGGCCTTTATCAGCACATCCAGCGGATAGGCGGCCCGCGTCATCAGCACGTTGGCGGCGATCATCGCCGCGGGCGAAATCTCGCCGTGGATCACCAGCACCGCGCCCGCGCCCAGGGCCAGGCCTTGTTGCAACAAGCGCGCGAAGTGGGTGATCGACTGCATGCGCGCCTGTGCGTCCAGCCCCCGCCGTCCCTGCGCCAGCGCCTCGACGTGGTGCCGCATCCATTTTTTGCGGACATTGTCCAGCATGCCCATGCATTCGACCACCGCCGCGTGCCGCAGCCGTGTGCCCAGATGGTTGAATTCTTTCTTTCTTGCCTCGTCGGCCGTCTCCAGCGGTTCTTTCATGACCAGGCCGGACACATAGGTGATCGCGGTCAGGATCACGCAAAAAACCGTGCCCAGGATGCCCAGCGCCGGGTGCATGAGGAAAAGCACCAGGATGTACACCGGCATCCAGGGCGCATCCAGGATGGCGAACAAGCCGGCGCCGGTCAGGAACTGGCGCAGCTTGGTCATGTCCTTGAGCAGCCGGGCGGCTTCGTCTTCCGAACCGCGCATCTCGAAAGCGGCCGCGAACACGCGCGGATTGAGCCGCATGTCCAGGCGCACGCCGAGCCGCACCAGCAGGCGCGAACGCACCCATTCGGAAAAGCTCATCACGCCCAGGAAAAAGAGCAGCACCAGCGTCACGGCGTAAAGCGTGAACTCGCTGCGGCTCAACATGACCCGGTCGAAGATCTGCAACATGTACAGCGTAGGCGTGAGCATCAGCAGATTGGCGAGCGCGGTGAAACCCAGCGCCCAGGTGAACTCGCGCCGGAACGAGCACAGTATCCGGCTCAGTTCGCTGCGCCC
>JAIRNL010000287.1 GCA_031258035.1 Azoarcus sp.
CTACCGAAAACCTGAAGCGTCTTTTTGCATGCCGGGAGGTGGAGATGCGGCAAACCGTCTGTTTTTTCTCCCTTGTCTGCGCACTGCTGGGCGCATGGCTCGTCCCATCGCAACATGCCGTGGCCGCCGGGGCGCCGGAGCGTCCGCGCGCGGCCTCCGCGGCGGGGAAGAACCTGCATCTGGGCATCGTGCCTTTCTATTCCGCCCCGGCGCTGCTGCGCGTGCATCGCGCCCTGCGTGATTATCTGTCGCGCATGCTGGGAATGGACATCATCGTGTATTCCGCGCGCAATCACGAGCGTTTCCTGGAAAACGCGCTCAGCGGTCAATACGATATAGTCATCTCTCCCGCGCATTTCCTCTCGATGCTGGCTGACGGCGGCTTCACGCCCCTGGTGCGCTATCGCAATCCGTTCGAGGTGCTGCTCGTGGTGCGCAAGGACAGCGCCATCGAGACGGTTGCGGATTTGCGCGGCCGCCGCATCGGCCTGCCCGACCGGCTGTCGTTCTATCACGTCCTCGGCATGAAATGGTTGAACTCCCTCGATCTGCGTCCGGGCGAGGACTACGTCCTGAAGGAACAAGCCTCGCACATGGCCATGCTGTTGGCGGTGGATGCCGGCCAGATCGACGTTGCCGTGACCGCGCGTCCCATCCTGTCGCTGCTCGACCAGAACCTGCGGGCGCATTTCCGGGCGCTGGATATCGGCCATCCGGTGCTGCCCTCGCTGACGACGCTGGTGCGCGGCGACCTGGGCGGCGCGGAAATCAAGCGCCTCCGCGCCGCGCTCGAAGCCTTCCCGCAAAGCCAGGAGGGACGCCGGTTCTTCGCCGACTCCGGCTATGGCGGCTACGTCCCGGCCACGGCGGGGGATGTGGAGGCCGCGCGTCATTACGAGCCGCTGGTTCGTCGGCTGCTGACACCCGCCCGGGAGCCGGGCGCGGAGACGCGGTGAACGGATGACCGATACGCCAGCCGTCCCGTTCGATGCGCGCGCCTTCCTGCGCGCCGTGCCCGAGGCGCCGGGCGTCTACCGCATGATCGGCATCGGGGAGCAGGTGCTCTACGTCGGCAAGGCCAAGAACCTCAAGCGCCGGGTGTCGAGTTACTTCCGCGGGCGTTCCTCAAGTCCGCGCATCGCCATGATGGTGGCGCGGATCGCGCGCGTGGACATTACGCCGACGCGCTCGGAGGCCGAGGCGCTGCTGCTCGAAAACAATCTCATCAAAAGCCTGGCGCCGCGCTACAACGTCTTGTTCCGGGACGACAAGAGTTATCCCTACATCGAACTGTCGGGCGACGAGTTTCCGCGTCTTGCCTATCATCGCGGCGCTTTTGCCAAAGGCGCGCGCTATTTCGGGCCGTTTCCCAACGCCCATGCGGTGCGCGAGAGCATCCACCTGCTGCAAAAGACTTTTCGGTTGCGCACCTGCGAGAACAGCGTTTTCCAGAACCGCTCGCGCCCCTGCCTGCTCGCGCAGATCAAGCGTTGCAGCGCCCCCTGCGTCAACGGGATCGAGCGCGACGCCTACGCTGCCGAAGTACGGCTGGCGGGCCGTTTTCTCGATGGACAGGCGAACGAAGTGATCGACGATCTCAGCGCGCGCATGCAGGCCGCCGCCGGACGGTTGGCGTTCGAGACGGCGGCGGCCTGCCGCGACCAGATCAGGGTGTTGCAGACGGTGCTGCATCGCCAGTTTGTCGATAGCCGCAGGGAGGAAGATGTCGATATCATCGCCGCCGTCTCGCTCGATGACACGGTCTGCGTCAATATCGCCATGGTGCGCGGCGGTCGCCACCTCGGCGACCGGCCGCAATTTCCCAGCGGCGGCGCGGCGGTCGATGCCCGCGACGGGCTGCTCGCCTTCGTCGAGCAGCATTACGCCGCGCACCCGCTGCCGACGCGCATATTGGTCGACATGTCCATCGACGCGGTGCGCGAGGTGCTGGCTGAGACCACCGACCACCCGCCGGTGCTGGCTCGGCCGCGCCACGCTGCCGAGAAGGCGTGGATGGAAATGGCGGAGAAAAACGCCCGACTGGCGGCGGAAATCCGCCGGCGCGATGCCGGCCGTATCGGTGAGCGCCTGCATGCCTTGCGCGAAGTGCTCGATTTGCCCGAAGCGCCGGCGCGGATCGAATGTTTCGACATCAGCCACACCATGGGCGAGGCCACCGTCGCTTCCTGCGTGGTGTGTATCGACGGCACGATGAAACACAGCGAGTACCGGCGCTACAACATCGCCGGCATCACGCCGGGAGACGATTTTGCCGCCATGCGTCAGGCGCTCGAACGGCGTTACGGCAAGGTCGCGGCCGGGGAGGGCGTCTGTCCCGACCTCATCCTGATCGACGGCGGGCGCGGCCAGGTCAGCGCGGCGGCGGCCGTCCTGGCTGAAGTGGGCCTCGAAGCGGTGAATATGGTCGGCGTTGCCAAGGGAGAAGGGCGCAAGGCGGGGCTGGAGACGCTGGTCTTCCCCGATGGGCGCGAGGGCGCGACGCTCGGCAGCCAGTCGCCGGCGCTGCATCTGGTGATCGAAATCCGCGACGAGGCGCACCGTTTCGCCATCGCCGGCCATCGCGCCCGCCGCGCCAAGGCGAGGACGAGATCGAAACTGGAAGATGTCCCCGGCGTCGGCCCGATGCGGCGGCGCGCCCTGCTCGCCGCCTTCGGCGGTCTCGACGGTGTACGCAGTGCCACCGCCGAAGACCTCCGCCGCGTCGACGGCATCAGCCGCAAGCTGGCTGAACAGATATACTCCGCGTTGCGTTGACATGAGCCGAACCGCAATCCCCGCAGCCAGGGGGAAAACCCAATCACGAGGAAGGACCACTCCGTCCCGGCGCGTATGCGAGTAAAAATAAACATTCCCAATTTGCTGACCTGGGCGCGCATCGCCATGATCCCGGTATTCATCGGCATTTTTTATTTGCCGGATGCCTGGATGGGCATGGCACAGAAAAACCTGCTCGCCATGGTGCTTTTCACCGCCGCCGCGATAACCGATTGGCTCGATGGCTATCTCGCCCGCGTTCTGCGGCAGACCTCGGCTTTCGGCGCTTTCCTCGACCCCGTGGCCGACAAGCTGATGGTGGCCGCCGCGCTCATCATGCTGGTGCAACTCGCGCGTATCGATGTCCTCATCGCCATCATCATCATCGGGCGCGAAATCACCATCTCGGCGCTGCGCGAGTGGATGGCGCGGGTGGGCGAATCGACGAGCGTGGCCGTGGCCACCATCGGAAAGCTCAAGACGACGGCGCAAATGACCGCCATTCCGGCATTGCTCTACGATGACTCGCTTCTCGGCCTGGATATCCGCCTGCTCGGCAGCATCCTGATCTACGTCGCCGCCGCGCTCACCTTGTGGTCGATGGGGTATTACCTCAACCGCGCCATGCCCAAACTGGCAAAACGCCCGGATTGAGCCGGGCGGCGGTCATTTCCTGTGCGGGCGTCTCGAACTGAAGGTCCGGGGCGGGGGCGTGGGCGCCGGTCGCGGCGCCGGCTCTTCGGGCAGGACGACGTTGACTTCCATGACTTCGTAAGTGTCCTGCTTGCTGAACTGAATCTTGATGGCGTCCGGGGCGACCTTGACGTACTTCGAGATGACCTGGAGCAATTCGTCCTTCATTGCCGGGATGTAATCCGTCCGTCCGGAATTGGGGTCGCGCTCGTGCGCGATCAGGATCGCCAGCCGGTTCTTGGCAATCGCCGCCGTTTTCTTTTTTTCGCCGAAAAGACGATCAAGAAATGACATGTTACTTGCCTCCGAACAGGCGTTTGATGAAGCTTGGCTTCTCGAAATTGACAAAGCGCAGCGGCCGCTGCTCGCCGAGGAAGCGGGCGACGACGTCGGCGTAAGCTTCGGCGACGTTCGAGCCCTTGAGGTGGATGGCCGGGACGCCCTGGTTGGAGGCGTGAAGCACGGATTCCGATTCGGGAATGACGCCGAGCAGCGGGATGCGCAATAGCTCCTGCACGTCCTTGTAGGAGAGCATCTCGCCGTTTTCGACGCGCTTGGGCGCGTAGCGGGTGAGCAGGAGATGTTCCTTGACCGGTTCGCCGCCATCGCGCGCGCGCCGGGACTTCGATTGCAGGATGCCGAGGATGCGGTCGGAGTCGCGCACCGAGGAGACCTCGGGGTTGGTGGTGACGAGGGCCTCGTCGGCGAAAGTGAGCGCCATGACCGCGCCGTGCTCGATCCCGGCGGGAGAATCGCACACCGCGTAGTCGAAGCCCATGCTGTCGAGCTCCTTGAACACGGCTTCGACCCCTTCTTCGGTGAGCGCCTCCTTTTCGCGCGTCTGCGAGGCGGGGAGGATGAAGAGGTTGTCGTTGTCGCAGTGCTTGTCCTTGATGAGCGCCTGATGGAGCTTGGCCTCGCTGTGGATGACGTTGATGAGGTCATAGACCACGCGCCGCTCGCATCCCATGATGAGATCGAGGTTGCGCAACCCGACATCGAAGTCGATGACCGCTGTCTTGAAGCCGCGCAGGGCCAGCCCCGATGCGAATGCCGCACTGGTGGTGGTCTTGCCGACTCCGCCCTTGCCGGAAGTAACGACGATGACTCTCACTTTTTCCCCTTGGACATGATGTGTAGGTCGGTTTCAGTCGATCTGGAGAGGTTCGATGATGATGGACTGGTTGCGGGCCGATGGCTTCAGGCGCACCACGACCCCGCGCCCGGCGATGGTCTCGGGCACTCCCCGCTCGAAAGTACGGTAAACCCCGGCGACCGCCACCAGTTCGGGGCCGAAACACGTGGCGATGATGCGCGCCCCGGCGTCGCCGCGCGCGCCAGCCAGCGCCCTGCCGGCAAGGGGGCCGAAACAATGGATGTTGCCGTCGGCGATGACTTCCGACCCCGGACTGATGCCGGCGAGGAGGACGAGATCGCTTCCCTGGGCGTAAATCTGCTGTCCTGAACGTACCATGCGGTCGATGTAGAGCGTGGGGGCCGTCGGCGCGGGGGAGGCGGGCGGGGCCGTTTCGCCCGCGTCCGCGCTGCTTGTCGCGCTGGGCCGCCTCGTCGGTTTTCCCGGCGCGTCGAGTACAGCCAGGCCGGCCCGGCGCGCGCCGGCAAGATGGGCCTCGCCCGTGAGGGCGCGTATACCGACAGGTTGCAGGCGGTAGCGGCGCAACAGGGACAGCAGGCCGTTCCAGTCGATGTTCCCGGCCAGATCCGTGAGCGCCGAGAAGTCGAGGATGGCCGGCTCCTGGTTGAAATAGTCGGGCCGGCCGCCAAGCATCTTGTGCATGTCGTCGGCAAGCCCCGCAGGGTCGACGCGGTCGAGCGAAATGACGATCACACCCAGGTTCGTGTTGTGGAATTCGATCGACCGGGCAGCAGCAGAATTGGGCATGAATGCGATACGCTACGGTTGAATCGTGCAAGTCTAATGGCGGAGTGTGTTTCCGGCAAGACCGCCACGGCTCGTCAGAGGCCGCGCCTGCCCGCGCCGGAAGCCGGGA
>JAIRNL010000071.1 GCA_031258035.1 Azoarcus sp.
GCGAAATGATCGACAATTCCGGTTCACATGGGGGGTTGTGTGGGTTTTAGTGGTGCACAGTGCGCCGAATTTGGGCGGGAGGAACAATGCTCCGGGGTGTCCAGGGAACCACAGCGCTCAATCTCGATGCCAAGGGACGCCTTGCGTTCCCGGCCAAGCATCGGGATGCGTTGGAAGATGGGAAAGTGGTCATCACTGCCCATCCTCACGGCTGCCTGCTCATCTACTCCGCGCCGGACTGGACGCCGATCCGCGACCAGATCCAGCGCATGCCCAGTCTCGACATCGACTCGGCGTCGTGGAAGCGCCTGTTCATCGGCTATGCCGAGGACGAAGCGCTCGATAACGCGGGCCGGATATTGATTGCGCCGTCACTACGGCAATACGCCAGGCTTGAAAAGCAGGTCTGGCTGGTGGGCCAGATAACGTATTTCGAGTTGTGGTCCGATGCAGGCTGGCAGCAACAGTTGCAGCCCAAATTGGGTGCCGTGCCGGCCGGTTTCGAGAAACTTGTCTTGTGAGCGGACGGTCATGCACATCACCGTTTTACTCCGGGAAGCGATCGATGCCCTGGCTGTCAAGGGCAGCGGCATTTATGTCGACGGCACGTTTGGCCGGGGAGGGCACAGTCGGGAAGTGCTCTCAAGGCTGGCGGCGGCGGGCAGGCTCGTGGCGCTCGACCGCGACCCGCAGGCCGTCGTCGCCGGAGGCGCCATCGACGACCCCCGCTTCACGCTCGTTCATGCCCCATTCAGCAGCCTGGGCAGCGTGCTGGATCGCCTCGGGATAAAGGATGTCGATGGTGTGCTGCTCGATCTCGGGGTGTCCTCGCCGCAACTCGACGAGGCGGCAAGGGGGATGAGTTTCAGATTCGATGCGCCGCTCGACATGCGCATGGATACCAGCCGCGGCCAGACCGCGGCGCAATGGCTGGCGGAAGCCTCCGTCAGCCAAATTACGGAGGTACTCAGGCAGTATGGAGAAGAACGGTTTGCTCATGCGATTGCAAAGGCGATTGCAGCTGCTCGGACAAGGGGAACTGTTGCGACCACAGGACAACTTGCCGAGATCGTGGAACAGGCGGTCCGTACACGCGAGCCGGGGCAACACCCGGCGACGCGCAGCTTCCAGGCTTTACGGATTTTCATCAATCAGGAACTAGAGGAGTTGTCCCAGGCATTGCCGGTCTGCGTGGAGCGCCTGCGCGCCGGGGGACGGTTGGTGGTGATCAGTTTTCACTCGCTCGAAGATCGCATCGTGAAGCGCTTCATGCGCGACGAGGCGCGCCCGCCGCAATGGCCGGCGCGCCTGCCCGTGCGCGCGTCGGAATTGCCGCCGCCGAGGCTTGCCCTGCTCGGGCGGGCGCGGCGTCCCGGCCCGGAAGAAATCGCGGCCAACCCGCGCGCGCGCAGCGCGGTGATGCGGGTTGCCGAACGGCAGGGGAGGCTGGCTGCGTGATCCGTTTCGATGCCTTTCTCGTCGCCTTGCTCATCGTGCTCGCCGCAGCCAGCGCCCTGGGGGTGATTTCCGCGCAGCACGAAGCCCGCAAGCTGCACGACGCCTTCGAGCACGAACAGGGCCGCGCCCAGAGCCTGGGCGTGGAGTGGGGCCGGCTGCAACTCGAACAAAGCTCCCTGAGCGATCACCGCCGGGTCGAGAAAATCGCGCGCGAAAAGCTGCACATGGCGCCCCCCCAACCCGGGCAGGTCGTCGTGCTGGAGGACAGGCCATGATCCGGGTGCCAAAGGCCGTCACTTTCAACCACACGCCGTTGCTGGAACTCGGCCTGCCGCAGTGGCGCTCCCGGCTGGTTTTGTTGGTGCTGCTCGTGGGCATGGGCTCGCTGGTGGGGCGTTCGCTGTATCTGCAAGGCGTCCATAACGATTTTCTCCAGGCCAAGGGCGAGTCGCGCTATGCGCGGGTGCTCGAAGTGCCGGCCACGCGCGGCCGCATCACCGACCGCAACGGCAACCTGCTGGCTGTCAGCACGCCGGTGTATTCGATCTGGGCGATTCCCTCCGATGCCAGCCAGATCGCGCCGGGACAATTGCGCCAGCTGGCGCAGTTGCTCGAAATGGACGCGGCCGATCTCGGCGCCCGTTTCGCCGCCGGGCGCGACTTCGTTTTTCTCAAGCGCCAGGTTTCGCCCGAACTTGCCGACAAGGTCGCGGCGCTCGGCCTGCCCGGCATTCACCGGCAGAACGAATTCCGCCGCTTTTATCCGAGCGGCGAGGTCATGGCGCACATACTCGGTTTCACCAGCGTCGAGGATCGCGGCCAGGAAGGCATCGAACTGACCTACGAGCGCATGTTGGCCGGACAGGCGGGATCGCGGCGGGTCGTCAAGGACAGGCGCGGGCGAGTGGTGGAGGATGTCGAATCCATCCGCCAGCCGCGCGACGGCGCCGACGTGGCGCTGGCGATGGATGCCCGCATCCAGTATCTCGCCTATGCGGCATTGCGCGAAGCGGTGCATCGGCACAACGCCAAGGCCGGCTCGGTGGTGGTGCTCGACGTGCAGACCGGAGAAGTGCTGGCGCTGGTCAACGCGCCGACCTTCAACCCCAACAACCGTGCTCACCTCACCGGCGCGCAACTGCGCAACCGCGTGTTTACCGACACATTCGAGCCGGGTTCGGTCATGAAGCCTTTCATCGCCGCGATGGCGCTCGAAAGTGGCAGGTTCCAGGCGACGACGCCGGTCGATACCCATTCCGGACATCTGACCATCGGCAACCGCACGATCCACGATTCGCACCCTTACCGCAGCCTCACCGTGGCCGAGGTCATCCAGAAGTCGTCCAACATCGGCACAGCCAGGATGGCGCTGGAATTCACGCCCGAATACATGCGGGACTTCTATGCCCGGCTCGGTTTCGGCTCGCCGCTTCAGCTCGGCTTTCCGGGCGAAGCCAGCGGCACCCTGCGCCCGGCGCAGGACTGGCGGCCGATCGAGCAGGCAACGATGTCCTACGGGCACGGCGTCTCGGTCACGCTGATCCAGATCGCGCGCGCCTATCTCGCCTTTGCCCGCGACGGCGAGCTGTTGCCGCTGTCGCTCACCCGCGTCGAGACGCCGCCCCAGGGCGCGCGGGTGTTTTCGCCGCGGGTCGCGCGCGAAGTGCGCCAGATGATGGAGATGGTCGTCAATCCGGGCGGCACCGCCGCCCGGGCCAAGGTCACGGGTTACAGGGTGGCCGGCAAGACCGGCACCGCCAACAAGATCGAAAACGGGCGTTACGTGAACAGATACATGTCGTCCTTCGTGGGCCTCGCGCCGGCATCGAACCCCCGCCTGGTCGTGGCGGTGACGATCGACGAGCCTTCGGCCGACCAGCATTTCGGCGGCGCGGTGGCGGCGCCGGTGTTTGCGCAAGTACTCGAAGGCGCCCTGCGCGCCCTCGGGGTCGCGCCCGATGCGCCGCTGGCGCCCCTGCAATTTACCGCGCTGGCGCCCGCTGGCAGCGCGCGCGCCAGCCAGGAGGGCATGTGAGGCGCGCCGCCGAGGTGCTCGCCCTGCTTGCCGCCGCCGGTATCGCGCCGCGCGGCATCGCCGCCGATTCGCGCCGCGTCGGCGCGGGCGAGGTGTTCGTCGCCTGGCCAGGCGCGCTGAGCGACGGACGGCGCTACGTCGACAGCGCCCTCGGCCGCGGCGCGGCGGCCGTGCTCTACGAGAGCGGCGACGGATTTTCCCTGCCCGCCGCGAACCGCCCCGTATTCGCCGTCGAGGGCCTGCGCACGCTGGCTGGGCATCTGGCTCACGAAATCTACGGGCATCCCTCGGAAAAGTTGTGGTTGGCTGGCGTGACCGGCACCAACGGCAAGACGACGGTGAGCCAGTGGCTGGCGCGCGCGCTCGAAGCCCTCGGCGAGCGTTGCGGCGTGATCGGCACGCTCGGCAGCGGGTTTCCGGATGCGCTCGCCGCCGGGCTCAACACGACGCCGGATGCACTCGATCTGCACCGCCTGCTCGCCGGATTCGTCCGGGACGGCGCGCGCGCGGCAACGCTGGAGGTCTCGTCGATCGGACTCGACCAGGAGCGGGTAAACGGCGCGCGCTTCGCGCTGGCGATCTTCACCAATCTTACCCGCGACCATCTCGATTACCACGGCTCGATGCAGGCATATGCCGCAGCCAAGGCAAGGCTGTTCGATCTGCCCTGGCTCGAAGCCGTGGTAATGAACCTCGACGACGACTTCGGCTTCGACATGGCGGCGCTTCTGGCCGCGCGCGGCATGAAGGTGATTGCCTACACGCTGTCGGCGGGGCGCGCCGCCGCGCTGCCGGGCGTGCGGGCGCTCGTCGGCGCAAACCCGCGCGCCAGCCTCGCGGGCACCGCGTTCGAGCTGGAATGGGAAGGACGACGGGAAACGCTGGATGTCCGTCTCGCCGGCGCGTTCAATATTTCCAATTTGCTTGCGGTGATCGGTGCCCTGCTCGCGCGCGGTACGCCCCTGGAAGAAGCGTTGCGGGTGGCGCGGACGCTCACGCCGCCGCCGGGCCGGATGCAGCTCGCGGGCGGCGAGGGCGAACCGCTCGTGATCGTCGACTACGCCCATACGCCCGATGCGCTCGCCAAGGTGCTCGAAGCGGCGCGCGGCAGCGCGGGCCTGCGCGGCGGCCGCCTGGTCTGCGTCTTCGGCTGCGGCGGCGAGCGCGATGCCGGCAAACGTCCGCAAATGGGCAAACTCGCCCGCCGGCTCGCCGACCGCGCCATCGTCACCAGCGACAATCCGCGCGGAGAGGACCCAGGACGCATCATTGCCGATATCATCGCGGGCGCGGGGCCGGATACCGAATCCGTATCCGATCGCGCGGCGGCGATTCGCGCCGCGGTAGACGAGGCAGACGCGGACGACGTTGTCGTCATCGCGGGGAAAGGGCATGAGCCCTATCAGGAAATCCATGGCGTGAAATATCCGTTTTCAGACATCGAACAGGCCGGGCAGGCGCTTGCGGCGCGCCGGGAAAGGGTGGCGTCATGATGACGTTGTCCGAGGCCGCCGCCCTGCTCGCCGCGCGCGAGGCGCGCGCGCCCGCCGACGCCCGCTTTACCGCCGTGGGCACCGACAGCCGCGCTATCGCGCCAGGGCAGTTGTTCGTCGCCTTGCGCGGCGAGCGTTTCGACGGACACGACTTCGTCGATGGCGCGCTCGCCTCGGGCGCGGCGGCGGCGATGGTCGATGCGCGCTGGGCGGCGGAGCGCCCGCGCGACGCGGCGGCCTGGCTCATCGTCGACGATACCCGCCTCGCGCTCGGCGCACTGGCTGCTGGCTGGCGCGCCCGTTTCGACATTCCGCTCATCGGCGTGACCGGCAGCAACGGCAAGACCACGGTCAAGGAGATGATCGCCGCGATCCTGCGCGCCTGGGCCGGGCGCGACGACGCCGCGCTCGCCACCAGCGGCAACTTCAACAACGACATCGGCCTGCCGCTGACCCTGCTCGGCCTGCGCGCCCATCACAAGTCGGCGGTGATCGAGATGGGAATGAATCATCCCGGCGAGATCGCCTACCTCGCCGGCCTGGCGCGCCCGACGGTGGCGCTGGTCAACAACGCCCAGCGCGCCCACCTCGAAGGACTCGGCACGCTCGCCGAGGTGGCGCGGGAAAAGGGGCACATCTACGACGGTCTCGGCGACACGGGCGTGGCAATCGTCAACGCCGACGATTCGCACGCCGACGAATGGCGCGCGGCCAACGCACAACGGCGGGTGGTGAGTTTCGGCCTGCAACGCCCGGCGGAGGTGCACGGACGCTACACGCTGCACGGTCTGGGGGCGACGCTCCATCTCGACACGCCCTGGGGCGGGATCAATTGCGACTTGCGGGTGCCGGGTGCCCACAACGTCCTCAACGCGCTGGCCGCCGCCGCCGCCTGCCTTGGCGCGGGCGCGCCGCTCGCGGCGGTGGCGGCGGGGCTCTCGGGCTATGACGGCGCCCGGGGCCGCCTGCAACGGCGGGCGGGGCCGAAGGGGGCGCTGGTACTCGACGACAGCTACAACGCCAACCCGGATTCGGTGCGCGCCGCGATCGACGTGCTCTCCGCCATGCCCGGCCAGACCTTCCTCGTCCTCGGCGACATGGGCGAAGTGGGAGAAACCAGCGCGCAGGCGCACGACGAAGTCGGCGGCTATGCGAAAAGCAAGGGGATCGGCGCTTTATACACGCTTGGGAACATGAGCGTCGTGGCCGGGCGCAACTTCGGCGAGGGCGGGCGGCATTTCGGCTCGGTCGATGCCCTGGTGGCGGCGCTGGCGCCCAGGCTGGATGCCAGCGCCACGGTATTGGTGAAAGGTTCGCGCTTCATGCGCATGGAACGGGTGTCGGAGGCGCTTGCCGCACTCGCCGACACGGTTGAGCGCCCGGAGGAACGTGACTGATGCTGCTCGAACTCGCACAATGGATTGCCCAACATGTCCGCGGTTTCAGCGTGTTCAACTACATCACGTTGCGCACGGTGCTGGCTGCGATGACGGCGCTTTTTTTCTCGCTCGCTGCCGGGCCGTGGGTAATCCGCTGGCTGGCCGCGAAAAAAATCGGCCAAGCGGTACGCACCGACGGGCCGCGGACGCATCTGGTCAAATCGGGCACGCCCACGATGGGCGGCATCCTGATCCTGATCGCGGTGGCCGTCACCACGCTCCTGTGGGGCGATCTCTCCAACCGCTATGTGTGGACGGTGCTCGTGGTCACGCTCGGCTTCGGCGCCATCGGCTGGTACGACGACTGGAAGAAAGTGGTGTACCGCGATCCGAACGGCCTTGCGTCGCGCTGGAAATTCTTCTGGCAATCGGTGCTCGGGGCCGGCGCGGCGCTCTTTCTCGCCTTTTCCACCGACAATCCGTCGCAGCCGGAATTCACCCTCATCGTGCCGTTTTTCAAGAGCATCGCCTACCCGCTGGGCATCGCCGGCTTTGTCGCGCTGACCTATTTCGTCATCGTCGGCACCTCCAACGCGATCAATCTCACCGACGGCCTCGACGGCCTCGCCATCATGCCGACGGTGATGGTCTCCGCCGCCTTCTGCGTTTTCGCCTACGCGAGCGGCAATGTCGAATTCGCCAAATACCTGCTGATTCCCCATGTGCCCGGCGCGGGCGAGTTGTGCATCGTGCTCGGGGCCATCGCCGGGGCGGGACTCGGCTTCCTGTGGTTCAACGCCTACCCGGCGGAAGTTTTCATGGGGGACGTCGGGGCGCTCGCGCTGGGGGCGGCCCTCGGGTGCGTGGCCGTGATCGTGCGCCAGGAGATCGTGCTCTTCATCATGGGCGGGCTGTTCGTTGCCGAAACGCTCTCGGTCATGATGCAGGTGAGCTGGTTCAAATACACCAAGAAGCGGTACGGAGAAGGGCGCCGCATCCTGCGCATGGCGCCGCTGCACCACCATTTCGAGCAAAGCGGCTGGAAGGAGACGCAGGTGGTGGTGCGCTTCTGGATCGTCACCATCATGCTGGTGCTCTTCGGCCTCTCCAGCCTGAAAGTGCGGTAAGACGATGGAACTCGAAGGCAAACGTTGCGTGGTGGTCGGACTCGGCGAGTCAGGGCTGGCTATAGCCAGATGGCTCCATCGCCGGGGCGCCGTCGTGCGCGTTGCCGACAGCCGGGAAGCGCCGCCCAACCGCGCCGCGCTCGCCGCCATCGCGCCGGAGATCGAAGTCGTCGCCGGCCCGTTCCGGGCCGAGACTTTCGCGCGGGCCGATGTCCTCGCGCTTTCGCCCGGCGTGCCCGGGACGACGCCGGAAATCGCCGCCGCCGCCGAAAGTGCGCCTGTCGTCTCCGAGGTGGATCTTTTCGCCGACGCGATCGCCGGATTCACGCCGGAGGCGAAAGTGCTGGCTATCACCGGCTCGAACGGCAAGACCACGACCACGGCCCTGACCGCGCATCTGCTGAATGGCGCGGGCGTCCCGGCCATTGCCTGCGGCAACATCTCGCCCTCGCTCCTCGATGCGCTGATGACGGCGCTGGATGCAACCAGACTGCCGCTGGCCTGGGTGCTGGAGCTGTCGAGTTTCCAACTGGAGATCACGCACCGGCTGGCGGCGCATGCCGCGACGGTGCTCAACGTGAGCGAGGATCACCTCGACCGCTACGACACCATGGCCGATTACGCCCAGGCCAAGGCGCGCATCTTCCAACATCCCGCCACCGCGCGGGTGCTCAACCGCGACGACGACCGCAGCCTGGCTCTCGGGGGCTGCGGCCCCGGCATGGTGACTTTCGGCCTCGGCCCCGCGCCGCGCGCCGGGCATTACGGCATCGAAGGCGACGCCATTCATTACGGCGGAGAACGCCTGGTCGGACTCGACCAACTGCCGCTCAAGGGTTTGCACAATGCCGCCAACGTCATGGCGGCGCTGGCTCTGTGCGACGCCGCCGGCGTGGGCGCGGAGCGCGCCCTGCCCGCGCTCGGGACTTTCCGGGGCCTGCCGCACCGCGTCGAACCCGTCGCGGAGATCGACGGCGTGCTGTATGTGGATGACTCCAAGGGCACCAACGTCGGCGCGACGCTCGCCGCCATCGCGGGCATGGGCCGTCCGGTCGCCATCGTCCTCGGCGGCGACGGCAAGGGGCAGAATTTCGCGCCGCTGAAAGACGCCCTCCAGGCGCACGGCCGGGCCGTCGCGCTGATCGGCCGCGATGGGCCGGCCATCGCCGAGGCCATCGCCGGCTGCGGCCTGCCCACGGCATCCTTCCCCGACCTCGAAGCGGCGGTGCGCTGGCTTGCCGGAGAGGCGCGCCCCGGCGATTGCGTGTTGCTCTCGCCCGCCTGCGCGAGTTGGGACATGTTCCGCGACTACGCCCATCGCGCCGAAGTCTTCGTCGCGGCGGTGCGGGCCTTGCGGGGAGGGGCGCAATGAGCCTTGCCGCCATCCTGCGGAAAAGCCTGCTTTCCGCCTCCGCCGAGCGCGACGACAACATCGCCGCGCGCACGGTCGGCCGTCTGGCCAAGCCGCGCGCGCCGGTGAGCGAACTCGACCTGACTTTGAGCTGGTCGGCGGTGATCCTGCTCGCGCTCGGGGTGGTGATGGTCTATTCGGCCTCGATCGCCACCGCCGAGGGCAGCGGCTACACCGATCACCAGGCCGACTACTTCCTGCTTCGGCACGTGCTGTTCCTCGCCATGGGGCTGGTGGCGGGACTGGCTGCCTTCTGCGTTCCGATGGTGCAGTGGCAACGCATGGCGCCCTGGCTGTTCCTGCTCGGGGTCGCCCTGCTGGCTGTGACGCTGATTCCGGGCGTCGGCCACAAGGTCGGCGGCGCGCGGCGCTGGTTGCCACTGGGGCCGGTGAACTTGCAGGCGTCCGAGCTGATGAAGCTCTTCGTGGCGATCTACGCCGCCGACTACACGGTGCGCAAACTCGATGTCATGGCGAGCTTCCGGCAGGGTTTCATGCCGATGATGGGCGTGATCCTGTTCGTGGGCTGCCTGCTCCTGTTTGAACCCGATTTCGGCGCGTTCGTGGTGATCACCACCATCGCCTTCGGCGTGCTCTTCCTCGGCGGGGTCGGGCTGCGCGTCTTCACCTTGCTGGGGGTGGCGGCGCTGATCGGTTTCGTCCTGCTGATCTGGATTTCCCCGTACCGGCGCGACCGCATTTTCGGTTTCATGGATCCCTGGGCCGATCCCTTCGGCGACGGCTATCAGCTCACGCACGCGCTGATTGCCTTCGGGCGCGGCGAATGGTTCGGGGTGGGGCTGGGCGCCAGCATCGAGAAACTCTTTTACCTGCCAGAGTCGCACACCGATTTCCTGCTCGCGGTGATCGCCGAGGAACTCGGCTTCGCCGGCGTTTTCGTCGTGGTCGCGCTTTTCGCGCTCCTGGTGCAGCGCGCTTTCGTCATCGGGCGCGAGGCGATCCGGCTCGAACGCTATTTTTCAGGGCTGGTGGCACAGGCGATCGGCTTGTGGATCGGGATGCAGGCTTTCATCAGCATGGGCGTCAACATGGGGCTGCTGCCGACCAAGGGGCTGACCCTGCCGCTGATGAGCTATGGCGGCTCCGGCCTGCTCGCCAACTGCCTGGCGATCAGCATCCTGCTGCGCATAGATTGGGAAGTGCGGGGGCTGAAGCGGGGGGGCAGCGCATGAAGACGGCGCTCATCATGGCCGGCGGCACCGGCGGGCACATTTTCCCCGGCATCGCCATCGCCGAATGCCTGCGCGGGCGCGGCTGGGAGGTGGTGTGGCTCGGCAACCCCGACGGCATGGAAGCGCGGCTGGTGCCGGCGCGCGGCTACCGGACCGAATGGCTGCGCTTCGGCGCCCTGCGCGGCAAGGGCCTCGCGCGCAAACTGCTGTTGCCGTTCAACCTCGCCGCGGGGTGCTGGAAAGCCTTTCGGGCGCTCTCCCGCGTGCGCCCGGATGTGGTCATCGGCATGGGCGGCTACATCACGTTTCCCGCCGGGTTGATGGCGGGGCTCTCGGGCCGCCCCCTGGTGCTGCACGAGCAGAATTCCATCGCCGGACTTGCCAACAAGGTACTGGCTCGCGTGGCCTCCCGCGTGCTCACGGGTTTTCCCGACGTGTTGCCGAACGCGCGCTGGGTCGGCAATCCGGTGCGCGACGAGATCGTCGCCGTGCCGCCGCCGGAAGAGCGTTTCGCCGGCCGGGAAGGCCCTCTCAAGCTGCTGGTGGTCGGCGGCAGCCTGGGCGCGGCGGCGCTCAACGACACGGTGCCCAGGGCGCTGGCTCGGATCCCGCCCGAGCGTCGCCCCCACGTCATCCACCAGGCTGGCGAAAAACAGATCGAAACCCTGCGGGCCGCCTATGCCGACGCCGGCCTCGAAGGCGATCTGCGCCCTTTCATCGACGACATGGCCAGGGCTTACGGCGAAGCCGACATCGTGCTGTGCCGGGCGGGCGCGCTCACCGTCGCCGAACTGGCTGCGGCGGGCGTGGCAAGCGTGCTGGTGCCATTTCCCTTCGCCGTCGACGACCACCAGAGCGCCAACGCGCGTTTCCTCTCCTCGCGCGAGGCGGCCTGGCTCGTGCCGCAGCCGGCGCTGAACCCCGAAAAACTGGCTGAGATACTGACCGGCGTCGAGCGCAGCCAGCTTCTGCGCATGGCGGCAAACGCCCGCGCCCTGGCTCGGCCACGCGCCGCCGACGACGTGGCGAAAGTCTGCGAAGAACTCACGGCCGAAGGACAGCCATGAGACACAAAGTCCAGAACATCCATTTCGTGGGGATCGGCGGCTCGGGCATGAGTGGCATCGCCGAGGTGCTTGCCAACCTGGGCTATCGGGTCTCCGGTTCCGATCTGGCTGCCTCCGCCGTGACCGAGCGTCTGGCTGGACAGGGTCTCCGGATCGTCATCGGGCATGCGGCGGAAAATATCGCCGGGGCGCACGCGGTGGTGGCCTCCACCGCGGTCGGGCCCGGCAACCCGGAAGTGGACGCCGCCCACGCCGTCGGCATTCCCGTGGTGCCGCGCGCGCAGATGCTTGCCGAACTGATGCGCCTGAAACAGGGTATCGCCATCGCCGGCACGCATGGCAAGACCACGACGACGAGCCTCGTAGCCAGCATCCTGGGCGAAGCCGGTCTCGACCCCACCTTCGTGATCGGCGGACGCCTGAACGCGGCGGGCGCCAACGCCCGGCTGGGCAAGGGCGATTTCCTGGTTGCCGAGGCGGACGAATCGGATGCCTCTTTCCTCTATCTGAGTCCGGTGATCTCGGTCGTCACCAACATCGACGCGGATCACATGGAAACCTACGGGCACGATTTCGGACGCCTGAAGCAGACTTTCGTGGAATTCCTCAACCGCCTGCCTTTCTACGGCGTCGCGGTGCTGTGCCAGGACGACCCGAACGTGCGGGAAATCCTGCCCCGTGTCTCGAAACAGATCGTGCGCTACGGCCTGCATCCGAAGGCCGCCATTCGCGCCGAAAACATCCGCGCCGAAGGCGGACGCATGCTGTTCGACGCGGTCAGGCGCCACGACCGGGCGTCCCGCCTGCCCATCGAACTCAATGTGCCGGGCATGCACAACGTCCTGAACGCGCTCGCCGCCATCGGCGTGGCGACCGAGGTACAGGCGCCGGACGATGCCATCGTCAAGGCATTGGCGGAATTCAGGGGCGTGGGGCGGCGTTTCCAGCGCCACGGCGAAATTGCCCTGCCATCGGGGGGGCGCTTCACCCTCGTCGACGATTACGGTCACCACCCGGTGGAGATGGCGGCGACGCTGGCCGCGGCGCGCGGCGCTTTCCCCGGACGGCGGCTGCTGCTCGCCTTCCAGCCGCACCGTTACACCCGTACCCGCGATTGTTTCGAAGGCTTCGTGAAAGTGCTCTCCAGCGTCGACGCATTGCTGCTTGCCGATGTCTACGCGGCGGGGGAATCGCCCATCGTCGCCGCCGACGGGCCCACGCTGGCGCGCGCCCTGCGGGTGGCGGGCAAGGTGGAGCCGATATTCATCGAAAATATCGACGAGATGCCGACGCACATCCTGGAAATCGCGCGCGATGGCGACGTGGTGCTGACGATGGGAGCGGGTTCCATCGGCGGCGTTCCGCAAAAGCTCAGTCAATACCGGGTGGGTGAAAATGAGTGAAACGAAACAGGATTTCGGCAAGGTCGCGGTGCTGATGGGCGGGGTTTCCGGCGAACGCGAAGTTTCCCTGAACAGCGGCAGGGGCGTGCTGGCTGCATTGCGCAGCCAGGGCGTCGATGCGCATGCCTTCGATCCAGGCAGGGAGTCGCTCGACGCGCTCAAGATATTCGACCGCGTTTTCATCGCCCTGCACGGCGGCTACGGCGAGGACGGCGCCATCCAGGGCGCGCTGGAAATCATGGGGATTCCCTATACCGGCCCCGGCGTGATGGCCTCGGCGATCGGCATGGACAAATTCCGCACCAAGCTGATCTGGCAGGCGGCGGGACTGCCGGTGCCGGAATACGCGATGCTCGACGAAGACGCGGACTTTGCCGAGGTGGAAAAGCGACTGGGCCTGCCGCTGTTCGTGAAACCGGCGCGCGAAGGTTCTTCCATCGGCGTTTTCATGGTCACGAAAGCCGGCGGCCTGAAAGACGCCTTTGTTTCCGCGCGCGCCCACGGCTCGCTCATCATGGCGGAAAAAGGCGTCATGGGCGGCGAATACACAGTGGCGATCCTTGGCGACGAAGTCTTGCCCATCGTCAAGATCGAACCGGCGACGGCTTTCTACGACTACGAAGCCAAATACCTGCGCGACGACACCCGCTACATCTGCCCGGCCGAGCTGCCGGCGGCGAAAAGCGCCGAAATCCAGGCCGGCGCGCGCCATGCGTTCCGGGCCATCGGCGGCATTGGCTGGGGCCGGGTGGACTTCCTGATGGACGAGGCTGGAAAGCATTATTTCCTGGAAGTCAATACCGCGCCGGGCATGACCACCCACTCGCTGGTGCCGATGTCGGCGCGCCAGTCCGGGCTCTCGTTCGAGTCCCTGTGCCTGAAGATCCTCGCCGGAGCCCATCTTGGCTGAGCCGCGCAAACGCCCCCCCGCCGCCGCGCGCCCGGAACGGCGAACCGGCCTGTGGCACCGGCCGCAGCTGCTCGACCTCGTCTCGGACGTACTGCTGCTTTTCGCCGCCGTCGGCCTGGGCTGGGCGCTGGTGAGCTGGGTGCTGTCGCGCCCGCTTTTCCCGCTGCGCGCCCTGGTACTGGACGAGCCGCCCGCGCAGGTGACGCAGGCCCAGCTCGAATACGTCGCCCGCACCGCGATCCATGGCAATTTCTTCACAGCCAGGCTCGACGATGTGCGCGCCGCGTTTGAAAAACTGCCCTGGGTGCGGCGCGCCGAAGTGCGCCGCGTGTGGCCGGACGTGCTCGAACTGAACATCGAAGAACACGAAGCCGTCGCCTACTGGGAAAACACGGGCAGCGGCGACAACGATGTGCGCCTCATCAACCGCCATGGCGAAGTGTTCGTCGCCTCCAGCGACGCCGACATGCCGGCATTCTCCGGCCCCCAGGGATCGGGCGCGGCCATGCTGGCGCGTCATGCCGCGTATCTGGAGATGTTGCGGCCCCTGCGCTCGAAGCTCGTGGGGATGGATCTGTCGGCGCGCGGCGCCTGGCAGTTGCGGTTCGACAACGGCATGACGATCGTGCTCGGGCGCGAACGGGAGCACCGGCCACTGGACGCGCGCCTGGCGCGCTTCGTCTCGGCCTGGCCGAAATTGCGGGAAGAACTCGGGATGCGGATTGCGCGTGTCGATCTGCGCTATCCCGACGGTTTTGCCCTCACGCCAATGGATGACCACGGGGCGGACGCAAGCGCCGCGATACGGGGTGGGATAACCCACGAAACGACTGCGCCGCGACCGGCGGCGGGAATCGACAGGAAATGAGCAGGGAATACAAAGATTTGATCGTCGGCCTCGATATTGGCACTTCCAAAGTCACCTGCATGGTGGCCGAGGCAAGGCCAGACGGGCGGTTGTCCATCGTCGGCATCGGCACCCAGCCGACCAGCGGCCTCAAGCGCGGGGTGGTCGTCAACATCGAAGCCACCGTCGATGCGATCTCGCGGGTCGTGCAGGAAGTCGAACTGATGGCCGACTGCAAGATCCACGACCTCTACACCGGCATCGCGGGCAGCCACATCAAGAGCTTCAACTCCAACGGCATGGTGGCGATCAAGAACAAGGAAGTGACGCCGCTCGATGTCGAGCGCGTCATCGAAGTCGCGCGCGCGATGCCGATCCCGGCCGAACAGCAGATCCTGCACATCCTCACCCAGGAATTCATCATCGACGGCCAGGGCGGGGTGCGGGAACCCATCGGCATGAGCGGGGTCAAGCTGGAAGTCAAGGTACATATCGTCACCGGCGCGGTTTCGGCGGCCCAGAACGTCGTCAAATGCGTGCGCCGCTGCGGCCTCGAAGTCATGGATCTGATCCTGCAACCGCTGGCTTCGAGCTACTCGGTGCTCACCGAGGATGAAAAGGAACTGGGCGTGTGCATGCTCGACATCGGCGGTGGCACCGCCGATCTGGCTGTATTCACGCAAGGCGCGATCCGCCACACCGCGGTCATCCCGGTGGCGGGCGACCTGGTGACAAATGACATTGCCATGACGCTCCACACCCCGACCGCCGAGGCCGAAGAGCTCAAGATTCGCCATGGCGCCGCCATGCACACGATGATTTCAGCCGAGGAAACGATCGAAGTGCCCGGCATCGGCGACCGTCCGGCGCGTTTCCTGAGGCGCCAGACGCTGGCTGACGTCATCGAACCGCGGGTTTCGGAAATCTTCGATCTCGTCGTGGCCGAACTGCGCCGCAGCGGCTACGAAGAGCTGCTCTCCTCGGGCATCGTGCTCACCGGCGGCGCGGCCCTGATGCCGGGCATGGCCGAACTGGGCGAAGACATTTTCCATATGCCGGTACGAGTGGGCTCGCCGCTTTACGAGGGCGCGCTCGCCGACGTGATCTGCCATCCGCAATACGCGGCGGCGATGGGGCTGGTGATCGAGGGCGGGGCGCAACGGCGCCGCGGCATCCAGGCCCGCGACACCAGCGGCGTAAAACAATTTTTCGGGCGTCTGAAGGACTGGTTCGGACGCAACTTCTGAGACCGCCATGACGGTCGGGCATGCGGCCCTCGGGCCGCGACAGCGTAACGAAGGGGGATCAAAGAAATGCCGGAAAGCTATACCCGAAGTGTGATCTAATGCACGCATTCGAATTCGTTCTGTTGCGGCAAGCGACAGATCCAGAGTTGAACCTCTCTCTCCAGGAGTCCACGTAAATGTTTGAAATTGTTGAAAAAGAGCAGCGTTCGCCGAACGGCAGGACCATCATCAAGGTGATCGGCGTCGGGGGGGCCGGCGGCAATGCCGTCGACCACATGGTCCGCGAAGGCGTGCAGGGCGTCGAGTTCATCACGGCCAACACCGATGCGCAGGCGTTGACGCGCTGCCTCGCGCCGGTGCGAATCCAGCTCGGCACCAGCGGGCTGGGCGCGGGTTCCAAGCCGGAAGCGGGCCGCGCCGCGGCGCAGGAGTCGCACGACGCCATCGCCACGGCGCTCGCCGACGCGCACATGTGCTTCATCACCGGCGGCATGGGCGGCGGCACCGGCACCGGGGCCGCGCCCGTGGTGGCCGAAATCGCCAGGGAACTGGGCATCCTGTGCGTGGCGGTCGTCACCAAGCCGTTCGATTTTGAAAACCGCCTGCGGGTGGCCGAAAGCGGTATCGAAGAGTTGAGCCGCTACGTCGACTCCCTGATCGTCGTCCTCAACGACAAGTTGCTCGAAGTCTATGGCGACGAAGCCACTTTCGAAGAGTGCTTCCGCGCCTCGGACAACGTGCTGTGCAAGGCAGTTGGCGGTATTTCCGAAATCATCAATGCGCCGGGCCTGGTCAACGTCGACTTCCAGGACGTGCGCACGGCGATGGGCGAAATGGGCCGCGCCATGATGGGTTCGGCCGAAGCCGCCGGCGTCGATCGGGCCAGGATCGCCGCCGAGCAGGCCGTGGGCAGCCCTCTGCTCGAAGGCACCGAACTGTCGGGCGCGCGTTGCGTGCTCATCAACATCACCGCTGCCAAGGGATCGCTGAAACTGGCTGAGGTGAAACAGGCCGTGCATACCGTGCAGGCATTCGCCGCGCCGGAAGCCTTCGTCAAATACGGCACCGTATTTGACGACAGCATGGATGACCGCCTGCGCGTCACCGTGGTGGCAACCGGCCTCGGTGCGCCGCGCGCCCGCCAGGAGCCTCCGGACATTCAAGTCGTGCGCGGGACGGGCACGCATGGCCGGGCCATCTACGCGGGCGCGGGCGGCTTCGACGATGGCGACGCCATTGCCACGCCGGCGGTTCTCCGCACCAACCGCCGCGGCGGCAATGGGCGCACCGAGCCGACGAGCAAAAGCGGCGGCGGTGGCGTCGTCTCCAGCAGCGCCACCGGCACCTACGACATTCCCGCCTTCCTGCGTCGGCAGGCGGACTGAACGCCGGCGGGAGGTCATCGGACGGAAAGCAGCGCCCTTGCCCGGCGCTTCGCTTTCGCGTCCGTCTGTGCGCTTCTTCGGGTACGGATGACGCGCTTGTCGTGTTAAGCTCCCGGCGTGGCGGAAGGAATCGTGATCAGGCAGCGCACTCTCAAATCAATCGTCAGCGCAACCGGCGTGGGTTTGCACGGCGGACGCAAGGTCAATCTCGTCCTGCGTCCGGCTGCCTCGGACGTTGGCATCGTCTTTCACCGCGTCGATGCGCACCCCCCCGTCGACCTGCCCGCCGATCCCTATGCGGTCTGCGATACCCGGATGTGTTCGGGACTGGAAAAGGACGGCCTCAAGGTCGGCACCGTCGAGCATCTGATGTCGGCGCTGGCTGGACTTGGCATCGACAACCTGCACATCGACGTCGATGCGCCTGAAATACCGATCCTGGACGGCAGCGCCAGTCCCTTCGTTTTCCTGCTGCAATCCGCAGGCATCGAGGAGCAGTCCGCGCCCAAGAAATTCCTGCGCGTAAAGAAGACCGTCGAATACCGCGAGGGCGACAAGCTGGTGCGGCTGTCGCCCTACGACGGTTTCCGTTTACAGTTTTCCATCGTGTTCGATCACCCGGCCATCGGGGCCACCGGCAACGACGTGGTGGTCGATTTTGCCGAGCATTCCTACGTGCGCGACGTTTCGCGCGCGCGTACTTTCGGCTTCATGCAGGACGTGGAGTTCATGCAGGCCAACGGCCTGGCTCTGGGCGGCAGCCTGGAAAACGCGATCGTCATGGACGAATACCGCGTCCTCAACGCCGAGGGGCTGCGCTACCCGGACGAATTCGTCAAGCACAAGGTGCTGGACGCCATTGGCGACCTTTACCTCTGCGGCCATCCGCTTCTGGCTGCCTATTCTGCCCACAAGGCCGGGCACGCGCTCAACAACCAATTGCTGCGGGTACTGCTCGAAGACGCCACGGCATGGGAAATCGTCTGTTTCGACGACGCCACGCCCGCTCCCGCCGCGGTCGTCCACCAGCTTGCCGAACCGGCACCGGCGCTCTGACATCCCACCTTTCTCCATGCTGATCGCGCGCATTCTGGGGATGTTGCTGTGCCTGGGCATTGGCGCGTTGCTGCTCTTGTGGATGTCGACCGGGCAGGGGCGCTACAAACTGTGGGCGTGGCGGCTCGCGCGCGCCGGGCTGATGGCGGCGTTCGTGATACTGGTGCTGTTCGCGCTGGAGCGGGTGCTGACAGCGGTCTGACCTTCCCCGCGCGGCGGGCATTCCGTATGGGCAGGGATGCGGTGGCGACCCAGCCTTGAGGTACCCAACCACATCCAATGCCGCATGCTTCGGCGGAATGCCGATACGCCTGTTTCGTGCGACTCAGGCGCTGATATTCTTTCACCGTGAAGCGCCTTTCTCCCGTCGGAAATCAGAAATTCACGCCGACCGTCGCAAAGGCCAAACATTGGCGAGTCCCCCGGCAAAGTCGGAGCTTACCTCCATGAGCCACGCTGAATTCCCACCCCAATATACATGACCAATGGTAGACTCCGGACGGAAGCGCAAAGGCTTGCCCGCGCATCGCGCGGCAACCGCGATAGCCTGTCTGGCATCTTCAGGCAAGATTCATGACGACATCGGAACAGCCTGGGGAAACACTGATTAACCCGGAGTTTGCCAAACCAGGCCTTGGCCGCCATCGCGGCATGAATTGTAAAATAAACCCCTTGTCATTCCGCGCGAAGTCGCGGAATCCAGAAGGGGCGCTTCGCGCCCTTTGTATGCAATGGCACTTCATGGAGTAGGTTATGCCTGGGCGAACTCAACCTGCCAGCGAGCATATTCACGCTCTACTACCTGAACACAAACGACCTCGTTTCCGTTACCGCCAATGTCGTCGGACTGTTGATTGCCGTCGTCGCGATGTTCGTACCGACAGTGTTGTTGCTGAGGAAGGCTGCCGCCGAAGTGTCGGGAGTAAAGAGCGTCAATATGCGGGACATGGTGAAGCGGATGCTTTAGCCCGGTCAGCACCAGCCGTCAGTCCTCTATCTCGTAGCAGTCGAACACCTCATCAGCCTTCACGGGCGGTGTTGGCCGTCGCTGGCGGGCGAGCTACTTCTCCACGTCGAATGGGCTTACCGCACAAAAACGACAATCGGTACCTCGCGGAACTGGGCCTGCCCCTGCTGCCGTGATGGCGGGACATATTGAATCGCACCAGACAGCCGGCCATGAGTGAGATTGCGTCGGCAGGCTGCTAGAATCGACACCCTTTTTCCAGCGGGTATCGCCGGTCGTGTCCTTTCCCGAAAGCAATGCAATGAGCCCCGCCGAGCGGCGCGCCGGCGCGAGCCTCGCGGCCATCT
>JAIRNL010000090.1 GCA_031258035.1 Azoarcus sp.
ACTTCGGGCCATCATCCGGCCCTGCCGGGAACCCGCCGTTCATTTATCGCAAGGAGTCTGCCATGC
This sequence comes from Azoarcus sp., assembly GCA_031258035.1. Classification (GTDB taxonomy): domain Bacteria; phylum Pseudomonadota; class Gammaproteobacteria; order Burkholderiales; family Rhodocyclaceae; genus WRNU01. The sequence goes on from JAIRNL010000090.1 coordinate 67, forward strand.
TCGACGACGACATCAAGGCACAACTGCAAGCCTATCTGGGGAAAATCGTCCAACCCATCGAGTTGGTGACCTCGCTCGACGACGGCGAAAATTCCCGCGAATTGCGCGAGCTGGTTCATGAAATCGCCGCGCTTTCCGACAAGGTGGGCGTGCGCGAAGATAAGCAGTTCGAGCGCCGCCCGGCCTTCGGCATCGCCAGGGCGGGCGAGGCGCCGCGCATCCATTTCGCCGGCCTGCCGCTCGGACACGAATTCACTTCGCTGATTCTCGCCCTGTTGCAGACCGGCGGTCATCCGCCCAGGGTCGAGCCGGAAATCATCGAGCAGATCCGCGCCCTCGAAGGCGAATTCCGTTTCGAGACCTACGTTTCGCTCTCCTGCCACAATTGCCCGGACGTGGTGCAGGCGCTCAACCTGATGGCGGTGCTCAACCCCGGTGTGAGCCATGTCATGATCGACGGCGCGCTTTTCCAGGACGAAGTCGAAAAGCGCCAGATCATGGCGGTGCCGACCGTTTTCCTCAACGGGGCGCCGTTCGGGCAGGGCCGTATGGAACTGCCGGAAATCCTGGCCAGGGTCGATAGCGGCGCGGCGGCGCGCGATGCCGGGAAGCTCTCCGCCAAAGCGCCGTTCGATGTGCTCGTCGTCGGCGGCGGGCCAGCCGGCTCGGCGGCGGCGATCTATGCCGCGCGCAAGGGCATCCGCACCGGCATCGTCGCCGAGCGTTTCGGCGGCCAGGTGCTCGACACGCTGGCGATCGAAAACTTCATTTCGGTCAAGGAAACCGAGGGGCCGAAGCTCGCCGCCGCGCTCGAAGAGCACGTGCGCCATTACGGCGTCGACGTGATGAGCTTCCAGAAAGTCGCCGGCATCCAGCCTGCCGGCGCGGGCAAGCTGGCTGAAGTGCGCCTGGAAAACGGCGGCGTCCTCCGGGCGAAAGCCGTGATTCTCGCCACCGGCGCGCGCTGGCGCGAGATGAACGTGCCCGGCGAAAAAGAATTCCGCGCCAAGGGCGTGGCCTATTGCCCGCATTGCGACGGCCCGCTGTTCAAGGGCAAGCGCGTGGCGGTGATCGGCGGCGGCAACTCCGGCGTGGAAGCGGCCATCGACCTCGCCGGCGTGGTGGCGCACGTCACCTTGCTCGAATTCGGCGAGCAGTTGCGCGCCGATGCCGTATTGCAGGCGAAACTCGCCAGCCTGCCCAACGTCACGGTCATCCGGCGCGCGCAGACCACCGAAGTCACCGGCACGGAAGTGGTCGATGGCCTCGTCTATAAAGATCGTGCCTCGGGCGAGACGCACCGCATCGAACTGGAAGGCATCTTCGTGCAGATCGGCCTGCTGCCCAATACCGATTTCGTCAGGGAAACGCTGGAAGTCACCCAATCCGGCGAAATCGTCATCGATGCGCGCGGCCAGACCTCCGCGCCGGGCATTTTCGCCGCCGGCGATTGCACCACCGTGCCGTACAAGCAGATCATCATCGCCATGGGCGAGGGGGCGAAAGCCAGCCTGTCGGCGTTCGAGCACCTGATCCGGAATCCGGCCCCGGCCTGACCCGTCCGCGCGGCGTCCGCGGCTGGCTGGGCGGTTTTTCCGCTATGCCGCGATCCTGAGGAAGCGGTTGATGATCGAGAAGTGATCCTCGAACAGATCCGTTTCCATCGCGGGCAGCGCGGCGAGGGGAATCCATCGCGCCTCGGCGGCATCGTCCGCGCCGGCGACGTCGGGAAGGGCGGCGAACGGCAGATCGAACCAGTGCGCGTGCGTGATGATGCGTCCGCGCTGGCTGCGGTCGGGGTGGTCGAACACGGCGACTTCGCGCAGGGCGGCGGCAAGTTCGGCGTCGGGCGCGTCCAGCCCCGTTTCTTCCCTCAGCTCCCGGATCGCGCCGGCGAGCAGGCGCTCGCGCCCGTCGAGAAAACCGCCGGGCAAGGCCCACAGCCCCTTTCCCGGCGCGTTTTTCCGCCGCACCAGCAGCAGGTGCGAGGCCACCGTCACCACGGCATCCAGCGTGACGAAGGGGCCGCTGCCCCATTTCTTTTTGTAATCCTCGATGGCCCGGTGTTCGTCCCGCATGGCGGCGAAGGCGGGGAGAGTCGCCCAGTGTTCGAGATAACGAACGACCGGCGGCGGCACGCGTTTTTGCAGCGCGGCCCGCCTGGCTGATGCGTCGTCCGTGCCGAAATAACACTGGCGAACCGCGGTCGCGTCGAATTCGCCCTGGCGTTCGAGCGCGACGAAAGACCAGTTCGGGAAAAGGCCCAGATAGTCACTGGACGCATCCTTGTGAAATCCGACGAGCGCGGTGCGCGGCGCGGCGATGCCTGATTTTTCCAGTTCCGCCCGCACGCCTTCTTCCACCGCCGCCGCCCAGCGGCGGTCGTCGTAATAGTCGCGGACGGGAATGAATGTCACCCGGCGCGCCTCGCCTTCATCCAGGCTCGCGGCGATCATCTCGGCGCGTTCTTCCCAGGTGAAGGGATTTCTGGCGTTCCGCGACCGGAACGAGGAGCCGGGCACGACGACGACCCGCCCGGCCTGAGCCAGCGTGGCGCGCAGCAGGGCGGCGTGACCGTTGTGGAAGGGCTGGAAGCGCCCGATGAGGATGGC